>WFXX01000001.1 GCA_015490395.1 Gammaproteobacteria bacterium
GTGCCGCAGCCCCCGCAGGTTGTGCCGCCGCCCCCAGGCCAGGGCCTCGGCGCTGATGTCGATGCCCACGGCCCGGCGGCTGCGGGCGCTGCGGCACCAGGCGGCGCAGAGCAGGGCGGTGCCGCAGAAGTCCTCCCGCAGCAGCACCGGCCGGCCGCCGCGCAGCTCCCGGTAGCGCCGGAGGAAGAAGTCCACCTCGAACTCGGGCGACTGCACCGCCTTCTGGTAGAGGGCGTAGCGGTCCGCCCGCTGGGCGAGGGTGGTGGGTGCCATGAAATGCAGCCTGGATGCTACGATGGGCCGTCGGGCGCATTCTAGTCGCCGGGGGGGCGGGGCGTCACCCCTTCCCGCCGGCGGGAGAGGAGGTGCGGGGTGAGCGACGAGATAGATGCAGGCCGGCCGGCCTTCTGGGTGGCCCGCTGGGAGGCGGGCCGCACGGGCTTCCACCAGGACCGCCCCAACGTGATGCTCCAGCGCCACTGGGCGGCGGTGGATGCGCCGGCGGCCTGCCCGGTGCTGGTGCCGCTCTGCGGCAAGAGCCTGGATATGGTCTGGCTTCGCGAGCGGGGCTACCCCGTGGTGGGGGTAGAGGTGGCCGAGCGGGCGGTGGCGGCCTTCTTCGCCGAGCGGGGCCTGGAGCCGACGCGGCGGCCCCAGGGGGCCGCGATCTGCTGGGAGGCAGGGGGCTACCGCATCCTGCAGGGGGATCTCTTCGCGCTGGAGCCGCAGGACGTGGGGCCGGTGGGGGCCTGGTACGACCGGGCGGCCCTGGTGGCCCTGCCCCGGGAGGCGCGCCAGCGCTACGTGGCGCAGCTGGACCGGCTGCTCCCTCCCCAGGCCGTGGGCCTGCTGGTGGCCGTGGACTATCCGCCGGAGGAGATGGAGGCCCCCCCCTTCAGCGTGCCCCCGGAGGAGGTGGAGGCCCTTTGGGCTGGGCGGGGCCGGCCGGTGAAGCTCCTCGCCCGGGAGGAGGCCTTGCAACGGGAACCCCGCTTCCGGGAGCGGGGCCTGAGCGCCTTCCGGGAGGCGGCCTACCGGATCGGCCCGCGCCGGTAAGGGGCCGCCTACGTCGGGCCTGCGCCAAGGCAGCCGAGCCAAGGCCTAGCAAGGCCAGGTCGCTCGGCAGGTTGACGCCGTCTTCCAGCCGCAGCCGACCGTCCGCGCGAATCTCGCCGGCGTTCTCGATATGCCCTCCCCATGTGAAGAGGCTGGGTTGCGCCGAGGGGGTGGGCTGCACCCAGATCAGGCCCTCGTTCCTTAGGGTGCCGGGGGGCCGGCTGGAGGCGAGGGATCGGAAGCGCGGGCTGGAGCCCGCCAGGCTGATGGTGTGAGCAGGCCCGTTGTGCACCGATCCCATCACGTGGCGAAAGCCGTGCTCCACCCCGATGGTGCCGCCGCCCAGCACAGGGAGCCAGCTCCTCGCCGGCCCCCGGTTGTCCAGGGTCAGGCTAGCCCGGACAGGGACGGGAGCCCCAGCCCCGGGAGGTTCACGCTGGTGGGCCAAGCCCGGGTCAGGCCGTTGTTGGAAAGACCTGCGCCGGGCTCGGCCAGCGGGTCGGCGTGTACGGTGAGCTCCCGGGCGGGTATGGCCACCCGGTCCGGGGCGCCGGCACCAGGCCGGAGACGAAGAAGCGCCGGGCCACGGTCACGGTGATGGCGCGGCCGGAATCCCTGTCCGCCACAGCGCGGAAGGCGGCAGTGATCGTGTTCTGCGGGATCACGCCTCCGGCCCAGGTGGCCGGGCTGCTCCACGGGCCGCTCGCCGCGGCGGGGACGTCGATCAGTCTGGAGCTCTAAGGTATACCGACAAATGGCGGGGGACGGTGTGGCCAGAGGCGGGCTTCCCTCACGGGGCTGCCGGGATTTCCCCAGGAATCCCTTTATGAATCATGGTTATGTTCTGGCATGAACGGCTTGCCAGATTTCCGAATGCTTCGCTATGCTAAGCCTCCCCTCACCAGGGGCGGACAGGGCGAGGCGCGCGGAACATGGCGCCGGCCTGCCGGGAGGGAGGTGTCGCAGGCCCCAGCAGGGCGCGGCCGGGTTCCCCCGGGGAGACAAGAACAGACACGATGGACAGACGCGAGGAAGAGGAGGTCGTTCCATGAACAACAACCAGCGCACCGCGAGCTCCGATGATCTGAAGATCGTCCTTCCGGTGTTCGTGGCCGTGTTCCTGCTGGGCGTGCTGGGCTTCAACCTGGCAAGCTGAAGCGTACCGGCTGCCGAGGAAGGGGCCCCTGTGGCCGAGGCTGCAGGGGCCCTTTTCTATCAGCTCCTTGCTCTATTCCTTGGGAGCGTCTGCAGAGGTGGGGGGCCAGGGGCGCTCCCGGAGACCCTCCTGCCGCTGGAGGGTGCGAGCCAGCACGAAAAGCAGGTCCGAGAGCCGATTGAGCCAGGCCAGGGCGTGGGCCCCCACTGGCTCCGCGGTGGCCAGGGCCACCAAGCGGCGCTCCGCCCGCCGGCAAACGGCGCGGGCCACGTGGGCCTGAGCGGCGGCCACGCCACCTCCGGGGAGGAGAAAGCGCCGCAGCGGAGGCAGCCGAGCCTCTAGGTCGTCGATGCGCGTCTCCAGCTCCCTGACCGCGGCAGGCCCCAAGCGGAGAGGGGTTCCGGGGGAGGCGAGCTCGGCCCCTAGCTCGAAGAGCCGCTCCTGCAGGTCCTCGAGGAGGGAGCGGGTCTGCGCCTCGTGCACGTGGGCGGCCAGTAGACCCAGGTGGGCGTTGAGCTCGTCCACCGCTCCCAGAGCCTCGATGCGGGGGTCGTCCTTGGGGCAGCGCTCGCCACCGGCCAAGCCGGTCTCGCCCCGGTCGCCGGTGCGGGTGTAGATCCTGCGGCGGTCCCCGGACATGCCTCCTCAGCCGTCCTGTAGACGGTAGGTCACGGGCAGGAGCATGTCAAAGGCCCGGGGCCGGTCCCAGACGCGCTCCAGGGGCAGGGCCGGCAGCCCCCGCACGGCCCGGAGGGCCGCCCGGTCCAGGATCCGGTGCCCCGAGCCCCGGATCACCTCGGCGGACAGCACCCGACCGTCCGCGCCGATGCGCAGCCGAAGGAGCACCCGCCCCTCCCAGCCCCGGTGCCGGGCCAGCAGGGGATAGCGGAAACGGTCCGCCAGACGCTCCTCCAGCAGGCCCCTGATGAGAGCCAGTGGCGGCCCGGGGTCTCGCCCGGGGTCTCTATGTGGCGTCGTCTCCGCAAGCTCGCCGGGTGAAGAG
>WFXX01000002.1 GCA_015490395.1 Gammaproteobacteria bacterium
GGGCCAGGATGGCCAGGGATGGAGGCCGAGCAGGCGGCGGGGGCGGGCCGATGCGGGCGGGGCGTAGCCCCGCCCCCCGGAGCCCCGGGTGAGCACCACCTTGAGCACGGCGCGCTCGACCCCGGCGCAGAGCCGCCGGGCCTCCTCGGCCAGGGTGGCAGGCTCCGGCGGTGGCAGGCCCAGGCGTCGGCAACCCGCAGCCAGCCGGGCCAAATGCCGCTCCCAGAGCAGGGGGCGGCCCCGCCACACGGCCAGAGTCTCGAAGAGCCCATCGCCGTAGTGCAGACCCCGGTCCAGGGGATCCAGGCAGCCGCCTTCGCGGCCGTCCACCAGCCAGCGGTCCCTTGGGGCGGCCGCTTCAGGGGCAGACGCCATAGCCGGGATCCAGGCCGGGATCCAGGGCCAGCAGCAGGCCTCGGGCCTTGGCCCGGGTCTCGGCCAGCTCCCGCTCGGGCTCGGAGTCGGCCACGATCCCCGCCCCGGCCCGCATCCGCAGCCTGCCGCCCGCCAGCTCCAGGCTGCGGATGAGGATGTTCAGGTCCAGCCGCCCGTCCAGCCCCAGGTAGCCCATGGCGCCGGTGTAGGCCCCTCGGGGGCAGCCCTCCAGCTCGGCGATGATTTCCATGCAGCGCACCTTGGGGCAGCCGGTGATGGTCCCGCCGGGGAAGAGGGCCCGGACGGCCTCCCCGGGCCCGACACCCGGGCGCAGGCGCCCGGCGATGCCGGAGACGATGTGGTGCACGTGCGCATAGCTCTCCAGCACCATGAGCTCCTCCACCCGCACCGTGCCCGGAAGACAGATCCGCCCCAGGTCGTTGCGCTCCAGGTCGATGAGCATCACGTGCTCGGCCCGCTCCTTGGGGTGGGCGAGCAGCTCCCGGGACAGCCGGGCGTCCTCCGCGCCCCGGCCCCGGGGCCGGGTGCCGGCGATGGGCCGCGTCTCGGCACGGTCCCCTTCCAGGCGCAGGAGCCGCTCCGGGGAGGAGCTGAGGAGCCAGGCCCCGTCCCCAAGGCGGGCCAGGCCGGCGAAGGGGGCCGGGTTGGCCTCCCGTAGGCGGGCGTAGAGGGGGCTCGGGTCCCGAGCCAGGGCCGCGGGCAGCTCCGCCTCCCAGCCCCGGGAGAGGTTCACCTGGAACACGTCCCCGTCGCGGATGTAGCGCAGCACCCGGCGCACGCCCTCGAGAAAGCTTTCCGGCGGGTCCTCGGCCCACCGCAGCGGAGGCACGGGGCGGGCGGCGGGCACGGCAGCACAGGCCTCCAGATCCTCGGCCATGGCCTCCAGGCAGGCCTCCTGACCAGGCTCGGCCACCAGCCAGCAGCGCCGGGTCCGATGGTCCCGGACCACCGCGCCCCGCACCCGCACGGCCAGGGCCGCGGGCAGGCGCCCCCGACGCAGCCGGGGCAGGAGGCGGGGCTCCACCTCCCCGGCCAGCTCATAGCCCAGGTACAGGAACCAGCCCCCGACGAAGGGGCCCGGCAGGCCCGGAGGCGCAGCCCGGCGCTCCCGCCGCCACCAGCGGTCCAAAGCCTCTAGGAAGGGCACGCCCTCCCCGGGATGCTCCAGGCAGAGCCGCTCGCCCGGAAAGGCCAGCAGGAGGTCGTGACGGGCGGTGGCCCAGGGGCCCCGGGCGGCGCTCTCCAGCAGAAAGGGATAGCGGTCCGGGCTCAGCCGATGGAGGGCCAGGAGGTCCGGCACCCAGGGGACAGGGCGCCAGCAAGGGGGCGCGCCCCCCACCGGGGAAGTTGGCTCAGCGCAGCCTGCGGAAGACGAGGGTGCCATTGGTCCCGCCGAACCCGAAGGAGTTGGACAGCGCCACGTCGATCCTCATCTCCCGGGCGGCGTTGGGCACGTAGTCCAGGTCGCAGTCGGGGTCCGGCGTGAACTGGTTGATGGTGGGCGGGGCCACCTGGTCCCGGATGGCCAGGACGCAGAAGATGGCCTCCACACCCCCCGCCGCCCCGAGCAGGTGGCCGGTCATGGACTTGGTGGAGCTCACCGCCAGCCGCCGGGCATGCTCCCCGAAGGCGGCCTTGATGGCTAGCGTCTCGGCCTTGTCACCGGCAGGGGTGGAGGTGCCGTGGGCGTTGATGTAGTCCACCTCCTCGGGATTCAAGCCGGCATCGCGCAAGGCATTGAGCATGCAGCGCCGGGCCCCGTCCCCGTCCGCAGGCGGCTGGGTGATGTGGTGGGCGTCGGCGCTCATGCCGAAGCCGGCCAGCTCGCAGTAGATGCGCGCCCCTCGCCGACGGGCATGCTCGTACTCCTCCAGCACCAGGACCCCGGCCCCGTCGCTGATGACGAAGCCGTCCCGGTCCTTGTCGAAGGGCCGGCTGGCGGTGGCTGGATCGTCATTGCGGGTGGACAGGGCCCGGGCGGCGGCGAAGCCCGCTAGCCCGGAAGGGGAGGTCGCCATCTCGGCCCCACCGGCGAGCATCACGTCCGCGTCCCCGTAGGCGATGAGGCGCGCCGCCTCGCCAATGGCGTGGGTGGCGGTGGTGCAGGCGGTGGCGTAGGCCAGGTTGGGACCCTTGAGCCCGTGCAGGATGGAGAGGTTCCCCGCCACCATGTTGATGATGTTGCCGGGGATGAAGAAGGGCGAGATCTTGCGCGGCCCGCCCTCCAGGATGGCCTGGTAGCCCTTCTCGATGCCCGGCAGGCCGCCGATCCCCGAGCCGATGGCCACGCCGATGCGCTCGGCATTGGCCTCGGTGACCTCCAGGCCCGCGTCCTCGATGGCCTCCTTGCCCGCGGCGATCCCGTAGTGGATGAAGGGATCCATGCGCCGCGCCTCCCTCGGCGGAAGATAGCGGCTGACGTCGAAGCCCCACACCGAGCCCCCGATCTGGCTGGCGTACGGTGAGACGTCGAAGTGCTCCAGGCGGCGGATGCCGCTGCGCCCAGCCAGGATGCTCTCCCAGGAGGTGGGCACGTCCAAGCCCACCGGGCCCACCATGCCGAGCCCGGTCACCACCACGCGACGCTCACCCTTCACCTTGGCTCTGTCTCCTCGCTCTGGGATCCCTCAGGGGAGGTGCCACCCGCCGGCGAGCGGGGGCCGCATCCTATCGCTGGACCGGGGCCACCTCCCTGCGCCGGCGCGCGGCCCCTTGGGATGGAAGCTGCTCGATGCTCAGTTGAGGCGGGACTCGATGTAGTCGATGGCCTGCTGGACGGTGGTGATCTTCTCGGCCTCCTCGTCAGGGATCTCGCACTCGAACTCCTCCTCGAGGGCCATCACCAGCTCCACCGTGTCCAGGGAGTCGGCGCCCAGATCCTCGACGAAGGAGGACTCGTTCTTCACCTCGTCTTCCTTGACGCCGAGCTGCTCGACGACGATCTTCTTGACGCGCTCTTCCACCGTGCTCATGACGCTTGCTTCCTCCCAAAGGTCCGGTCGGACTGCGGACGGTATTGTAGTGAAAAGGCCTGGGGGATGCCATCCGCTCCAGAGGCCCGGGCAACAAGCTGATAAGCAAGGAAAAAAAGCCCTTTTCGCCTCCCTTCAGGGCATCAACATCCCGCCGTTGACGTGCAGGGTCTGGCCGGTGAGGTAGGCCGCCGCCGGCGAGGCCAGGAACAGCACCGCATCGGCCACCTCCTCGGGCCGCCCCAACCTGCCCAAGGGGATCTGGCCGAGGAGCTGCTCGCGCTGGGCTTCCGGCAGGGCACGGGTCATGTCGGTGTCGATAAAGCCCGGGGCCACCGCGTTCACCGTCACGCCACGCGGCGCCACCTCCCGGGCCAGGGCCTTGGTGAAGCCGACGATACCCGCCTTGGCAGCCGCATAGTTGGTCTGCCCGGCGTTGCCCATAGCGGCCACCACCGAGGCGATGCTCACGATGCGCCCCCGCCGCGCCTTGAGCATGCCCCGCAGGCAGGCCCGGGTGACCCGGAACACCGAGCCCAGGTTGGTCTCCAGGAGCTCCTCCCACTCCTCGTCCTTCATGCGCAGGAGCAGGTTGTCCCGGGTGATCCCGGCGTTGTTGACCAGCACGGTGACGGGGCCGAGCTCCGCGGTGACCTCCCGCACCAGGGTCTCCACGGCCTCGGCATCGCGCACGTCCAGCACCCGCCCCCGGCCGGCGGCCCCCGCCC
>WFXX01000003.1 GCA_015490395.1 Gammaproteobacteria bacterium
GCGCCCGCCCTCGCCCCGGGCCAGGCGCCGCAGCTCGGCGTCCAGGGCCTCCAGGCGGGGGAGCACCTCCCGGGCCGCGGCCAGGGCCCGCCGGCCGGCGGCGGTGGGGCCCTGGAGGCGGCCGTCCCGCACCCAAAGGCGCAGGCCCAGCCGGCCCTCCAGGGCCTTGAGGCGGTGGGCCAGGGCGGAGGGGGTGCGGTGCAGGCGGCGGGCGGCGCCCCCCAGGCTGCCCTCCTCCTCCAGGGCCACCAGCAAGCGGAGGTCGTCCAGACCAATCATTGAAATACATTCAAATTCAGATGAGATATTTTCGATTGATTTCATCATGAGGGCGGCGTGCAATGGAAGGGCCTCCACCGGAGGCCCTTCCATCCGAAGCACGAAAGGAGCACGCCGTGAGCGCCGCCGCCGAGACCCCTGCCTGCGCGACCCACGTCCTGGGCTATCCCCGCATCGGCCCCCGCCGGGAGCTGAAGCGCGCCCTGGAGGCCTATTGGGCCGGGGAGCTGGACGGGCCGGGCCTGGAGGAGGCCCTGGCCGCCCTGCGCCGCCGGCGCTGGGAGGAGCAGCTCGGGGCGGGGCTGGACCTGCTCACCGTGGGGGACTGCCCGGCCTACGACCACGTGCTGGAGCTGGCCGCGCTCCTGGGCGCGGTGCCGGAGCGCTACGGGCCGCCGGCGGAGCGCGATACGGCCTTCCGCATGGCCCGGGGGCGGGCCCGGCCGGAGGATCCCCGGGCCACGGCGCCCCTGGAGCTGACCAAGTGGTTCGACACCAACTATCACTACCTGGTCCCGGAGCTGCGCCCGGGCCAGGCCTTCTCGGTCCAGGACGAGGCCCCGCTCTGGGCGGAGCTGGACCAGGCCCGCACCCTGGACCGGCCCCTGAAGGCGGCCCTGGTGGGCCCCCTCAGCTTCCTGTGGCTGAGCCGGGTGGAAGAGGCGGGCCCCGGCGGGGCGGAGGCCAAGCTGGCCCTGCTCCCCGCGCTCACGGGCGCCTACCGGGAGCTGCTGGAGCGGCTGGGGGCCGCGGGGGCGGCCTGGGTGCAGCTCGAGGAGCCCATCCTGGCCCTGGATCTGCCCCTGGCCTGGCGGCGGGCCTTCGAGGCCGCCTACCACGGGCTCCAGACTGGGAGTCCGCGGCGGCTGCTGGCCGTCTACTTCGGGGCCCTGGGGCCCCACCTGGAGCTGGCCTGCCGCCTGCCCGTGGACGGGCTGCACCTGGACCTGGTCCGGGCCCCGGGGGAGCTGGGCCGGGCCCTGGAGCGCCTGCCCCCCTACAAGGTGCTCTCGGCCGGGGTGGTGGACGGGCGCAACGTCTGGCGCCTGGATCTGGACCGGGCCCTGGCCCTGCTGGCCCCCGCGGTGGAGCGGCTGGGCCCGGAGCGGCTCTGGCTGAGCGCCTCCTGCTCCCTGCTCCACGTGCCCCTGGATCTGGAGGCGGAGGGGGAGCTGGACGGGGAGATACGCCCCTGGCTGGCCTTCGCCCGGCAGAAGCTGAGAGAGCTGGCGGCCCTGCGCGCCCTGCTGGGCGGGGCTGGGGACCGGGCGGCGGCCGAGGCCCTGCGGGAGGAGGCCCGCCGGGCCCTGGCGGCCCGGGCCCGCTCCCCCCGGGTGCGCCGGCCGGAGGTGCAGGCCCGCCTGGAGGCCCTGGAGCCGGCCATGGAGCGGCGGGCCAGCCCCTTCGCGGCCCGCTATCCCCGCCAGCGGGAGGCCCTGGGGCTGCCGGTGCTGCCCACCACCACCATCGGCTCCTTCCCCCAGACCGAGGCCCTGCGCCGGGCCCGGCTGGCCCTGCGCCGGGGCGAGCTCTCCCGGGAGGCCTACGAGGCCCGGATGCGGGAGGCCATCGCCGAGATCGTGCGCCGCCAGGAGGCCTGGGGGCTGGACCTGCTGGTGCACGGCGAGCCCGAGCGCACGGACATGGTGGAGCACTTCGCCGAGCGCCTGGAGGGCTTCGCCGTCACCCGCCACGGCTGGGTGCAGTCCTACGGCTCCCGCTGCGTCCGCCCGCCCATCCTCTACGGGGACGTGCACCGACCGGGCCCCATGACCGTGGCCTGGATCCGCCACGCCCAGTCCCTGACGGACAAGCCCGTCAAGGGGATGCTCACCGGGCCGGTGACCCTGCTCCAGTGGTCCTTCGTGCGCGACGACCAGCCCCGGGAGCGCACCGCCCTGCAGCTGGCCCTGGCCCTGCGCGAGGAGGTGCTGGAGCTGGAGGCGGCCGGGATCCGGGCCATCCAGGTGGACGAGCCCGCCCTGCGGGAGGGCCTGCCCCTGCGGGAGGCGGAGCGGCCGGCCTACCTGGCCTGGGCGGTGCGGGCCTTCCGGCTGGCCACGGCGGGGGTGCGGGACGAGACCCAGATCCACACCCACATGTGCTACGCGGACTTCGAGGACATCCGGGAGGCCGTGGAGGCCATGGACGCCGACGTCCTCAGCCTGGAGGCCGCCCGGTCCGGGATGGGGGTGCTGGAGGCCTTCCGGGACTATCCCAACGCCCTGGGGCCCGGGGTCTACGACATCCACTCCCCCAACGTGCCCAGCGTGGAGGCCATGGAGCGGCTGCTGCGCGAGGCCGCCCACCGCATCCCCCTGGAGCGGCTCTGGGCCAATCCGGACTGCGGCCTCAAGACCCGGCGCTGGGAGGAGGTGGAGCCCGCCCTGCGCCACCTGGTGGAGGCGGCCCGGCGGGTGCGGGCCCGGCCGTCGATCTGAGGCGGGGGCTCAGCCGGGCAGGTCCGCCAGGCAGGGGGGCACGGCCAAGGCCCCCCGGTGGATCTCCGGGGTGTAGTAGCGGGTGGGGAAGGGCCGCCGCCGGGCGTCCTCCTCCCGGAAGCGGTGCAGGTCCACCCCCTTGCCGGCCTGGGTGGCGGTCCACCAGCCGGAGGGATAGCAGGGCTGGGGGAAGGTGAGGGTGGCCACCTGCCCGAAGCCGGCGGCGCGCATGGCCCGGCGCATGGCGGCGATGAGGTCCCGATGGTAGAGGGGCGACTCGCTCTGCTGGACCAGCACCCCCTGCTCGCCCAGGACCCGGTGGCAGTCCCGGTAGAAGGCCTCGGTGAAGAGCCCCTCGGCCGGGCCCAGGGGGTCGGTGCTGTCCACGATGATCACGTCCGCCGAGCCGGGGGCGGCCTCCCGCATCCAGCGGATGCCGTCCTCGAAGCGCAGCTCCGCCCGGGGGTCCCCGTTGGCCTCGGTGAGCTCCGGAAAATAGCGCTCGGCCAGGCGGGTGACGCGCTCGTCGATCTCCACCTGCACCACCCGCTCCACCTCGGGATGGCGTAGCACCTCGCGCAGGGTGCCGCAGTCGCCGCCCCCGACGATGACCACCCGCCGCGGGGCGGGATGGGCGTAGAGGGCCGGGTGGCTGAGCATCTCGTGGTAGAGGAAGTTGTCCCGAGTGGTGAGCATGACGAAGCCGTCGATGACCATGAGGTTCCCGAAGGCCTCGGTCTCGTAGACGGCGATGCGCTGATAGGGGGTCTGCTCCTCGTGGAGCTTGGCCCGGATGCGGAAGGCCAGGGCGGTGCCCCCCTCCTCGCACTCCTCGATGAACCAGCGCTGCTCGTCCAGGGCCATGGCCTCACCTCCTCGGGCCGGGGCGCGCACCATAGCGGAGGGGGCCGGGCCCTGGCAAGGGTCGCCCCTACGCCTCTCTATAATGCGGGGCTCGTGCCGGCGCGGCGGGAGGCGGCCTTGGCGGACTGGAGCCTGGAGCGGGCGCGGACCCTGTACAACATCCCCCACTGGAGCGAGGGCTACTTCGACGTCGGCCCCGGGGGGCGGCTGCTGGCCCGGCCCCAGGGGCCGGAGGGGCCCGGCGTGGACCTGGCGGCCCTGGCCGAGGAGGTCCGCGCCGCGGGCCTCCCCCTGCCCGTGCTGGTGCGCTTCCTGGACATCCTCCGCCACCGGGTGGACGCCCTCTGCGGGGCCTTCGCCCGGGCCATGGCCGCCGAGGGCTACCAGGGCCGCCACACCGCCGTCTATCCCATCAAGGTCAACCAGCAGCGGGCGGTGGTGGAGGAGATCCTGCGCCACGGGGGCGGGCGCGTGGGCCTGGAGGCGGGCAGCAAGCCCGAGCTGCTGGCGGTGCTGGCCCTCTCCCGTCCGGGGGCCCTGGTGATCTGCAACGGCTACAAGGACCGGGAGTACGTGCGCCTGGCCCTGCTGGGGCGGGCCCTGGGGCGGCGGGTGCACCTGGTGGTGGAGAAGCTCTCGGAGCTGGAGCACGTGCTGCGCGAGAGCCGGGACCTGGGGGTGGAGCCCCTCCTGGGGGTGCGGGTGCGCCTGGCCTCCATCGGCGCGGGCAAGTGGCAGAACACCGGCGGGGAGAAGTCCAAGTTCGGCCTCACCGCCAGCCAGGTGCTGGAGGCGGTGGAGCGGCTGCGAGCGGCGGGGCTGCTGGGGAGCCTGCGCCTGCTGCACGTGCACCTGGGCTCCCAGATCGCCCACATCCGGGACATCCAGCGGGGCATGCGGGAGGCGGCCCGCTACTTCGCCGAGCTGCGCCGGCTGGGGGTGCCCCTAGAGACGGTGGACGTCGGCGGCGGGCTGGGGGTGGACTACGAGGGCACCCGCACCCGCAGCTTCTGCTCCATGAACTACACGGTGCAGGAGTACGCCAACGATGTGGTGCACGCCTTCGCCGCCGTCTGCCGCGAGACGGGGCTGCCCGCCCCGGCGCTGGTCACCGAGTCCGGCCGGGCCATGACCGCCCACCACGCGGTGCTGCTGACCGAGGTCATCGACACCGAGCCCGCCCCCGACGAGGCGGGCCTGGCCCGGCCGGGGCCCCAGGACCCCCCGGTGCTGCAGGACCTGGGGCGCTGCCTGGACCGCCTGGTGGAGCGCTCCCCCCTGGAGGCCTACCACGACGCCCTGCACGCCCTGGAGGAGGCCCACGCCCAGTACACCCATGGGCTGCTGGACCTGGCCCAGCGGGCCTGGGCGGAGCGGCTCTGCTACGCGGTCTGCCGGCGGGTGCTGGCGCGGCTGCGCCCCGAGGCCCGCAGCCACCGGGAGGTGCGGGACGAGCTGGAGGAGCGCCTGGCGGACAAGTACTTCTGCAACTTCTCGGTGTTCCAGTCCATGCCGGACGTGTGGGCCATCGACCAGATCTTCCCCATCGTCCCCCTGGAGCGCCTGGACGAGCCTCCCACCCGGCGGGGGGTCATCCAGGACCTGACCTGCGACTCCGACGGGCGCATCGACCTCTACGTGCAGGAAGGGGGCGTGGGGGCCACCCTGCCCCTGCACCCCTGGCGCCCGGGGGATCCCCCCTACCGCCTGGGCTTCTTTCTGGTGGGGGCCTACCAGGAGATCCTGGGGGACATGCACAATCTCTTCGGGGACACGGCCTCGGTGAACGTGGTGCTGGAGCCGGACGGCGGGCACCGGCTGGTGGAGCCGCTTCCCGGGGACCGGGTGCACGACCTGCTGCGCTACGTGCACTTCGAGCCCGAGCAGCTCCACCGGGCCTTCCGGGAGCAGGCCCGGGAGGCGGGCCTGCCCGAGCCGCTGCGGCGCCGCTTTCTCGAGGAGCTGGAGGCCGGGCTGTCCGGCTACACCTATCTGGAGGAGTGAGCAGCGAAACGATGGCAGCGCGCGAGGAAGGACAGCAGCTGAGCGGGGGCATCCGGCTGGAGCGGGCGCCCTCCCGGGAGCGCCTGGAGGCCCTGGGGGTGGCCTCGTGGCCCATCTGGAGCCACGAGGCGGCCACCTTCCCCTGGCGCTACGAGGAGGAGGAGACCTGCTACCTGCTGGAGGGGGAGGTGGTGGTCACCCCCGAGGGGGGCGAGCCGGTGACCCTGCGGGCCGGGGATCTGGTGACCTTCCCGGCAGGGCTGGCCTGCACCTGGGAGATCCGCCAGGCGGTGCGCAAGCACTACCGGCTCGGCTGAGCAGCCGGGGGGGCGGGCCGTGCCGGCCCCTTCCCCACCCGCAGCAGGAGGGCGGGGATGCGCTCCTCGCGCAGGCGGCGGCGGACCCGCTCCAGCCGGGCCGGGTCCCGGAAGGGGCCCACCCGCACCCGGTGCCAGAGCTGCCGGCCACCCGGCCCCTCCACGGCCACGCGCTCGATGCGCGAGGCGATGCCCAGCAGGGCCAGGCGGGCCTTGAGGGCGTCGGCGTCCCGGTAGCTGCGGAAGGAGCCCACCTGCAGCAGGTAGAGCCCGGAACGCGCCGGCGCGGGGCCCTCCCCGCCGCCCGCCGGGTCCTCCCTGGCCGGCTCCTCCTCCGCCGGCACCGGCACCTCCATCTCCGGCAGCAGGGTGTAGAAGTCGAAGTCCAGCTCCCCCGCCCCGGAGGAGGTGGGGGCGGCAGGCGCTCTCCGGCCGCCCTCCTCTGCCTGCGGGGACGGCTCCCAGCGCCAGCCCCGCTGGTGGAGGTGAAAGGCCAGGGCAGCCCCCAGGCCCAGGACCAGGCCCGCCGCCAGCCAGACCCAGGCCGGCAGCGGGCGGCGCTTCCTGCGGGGGCGCTGGCGGCGCCGGGAGGCCTGGGGCATGGGCCGTCCCTGGTCCCTACATGGCCTCCGGCGCCGAGACCCCCAGCAGGCCCAGGCCGTTGCGGATCACCTGGCGGACGGCGAAGACCAGGTTCAGGCGCGCATCCCGCAGCCCGGCCTCCTCCACCAGGAAGGTGTGGGCGTTGTAATAGGTGTGGAAGGCCTGGGCCAGCTCCCGCAGGTAGTGGGCCACCTGGTGGGGCTCGCGGGCCAGGGCGGCGGCCTCCACCACCTCGGGATAGCGGGCCAGGAGCCGAAGCAGCGCCACCTCGTGGCCCTCGCGCAGCAGGTGCAGGTGCCGCTCGCCCCGGCCGGGGTCCCGCTCCAGGCCCTGCTCCCGGAGCTGGCGCTCCACGGAGCAGATGCGGGCGTGGGCATACTGGACGTAGTAGACCGGGTTGTCCGCGCTCTGGCGCTTGGCCAGGTCCAGGTCGAAGTCCAGGTGCTGCTCGGCCCGGCGCATGACGTAGAAGAACCGCGCCGCATCCCGCCCCACCTCGTCCAGGAGCTCCCGGAGGGTGACGTACTGCCCCGAGCGGGTGGACATCTGGACCTTGCGGCCGTGGCGGTAGAGCACGGCGAACTGCACTAGGCGCACCTCCAGCCGCTGCGGGTCCACGCCCAGGGCCTGGAGGGCAGCCCGCAGGCGGGGGACGTAGCCGTGATGGTCCGCCCCCCAGACGTCGATGATCCGCTCGAAGCCCCGCTCCACCTTGTCCAGGTGATAGGCCACGTCCGAGGCGAAATAGGTGGGCTGACCGCTCTCGCGCACCAGCACCCGGTCCTTCTCGTCACCGAAGGCGCTGGCCCGGAACCAGAGGGCCCCGTCGCGCTCGTAGGCGTGACCGGCCTCGCGCAGCCGCTCCACCGCCCGCGCCACGGCCCCGCCTTCCACCAGGCGGCGCTCCGAGCACCAGGCATCGTAACGGACCCCGAAGGCCTCCAGGTCCCGGCGGATGCCCTCCAGCACCCGCTCCCCGGCCAGCTCCGCCACCCGACGCCAGGCCGCCTCCCCCAGCAGGGCCCGCCCCCGAGCTACCAAGGCGTCCAAGCGGGCCTCCTTGTCCCCGTCAGGGGCGTCGGGGGGCAGGCCTTCCTCCACCTCGGCCGCCGCTCGGCGCAGGGCCTCACCCTCCATGCGGCGCAGGGCGTCGGCGATCTCGGCCACGTAGCCGCCCCGATAGCCACCCGCGGGGAAGGCCACCGGCTCGCCCAGAGCCTCCAGGTAACGCAGCCAGACGCTCAGGGCCAGGATGTCCACCTGGCGCCCGGCGTCGTTGACGTAGTATTCCCGGTGGACCCGGTAGCCCACGGCCTCCAGGAGACTGGCCACCGCCGCCCCATAGGCCGCCCCCCGCCCGTGGCCCACGTGCAGGGGTCCGGTGGGATTGGCGGAGACGAACTCCACCTGCACGGGCCGCCCACCGCCCAGGGAGCTGGTGCCGTAGGCCGGCCCCTGGGCCAGGACCTCGGTGACCACCGCCTGCCAGGCGGCGGGGGCGAGACGGAAGTTGAGGAAGCCCGGGCCGGCCACCTCCACCCGCTCCACCCGCTCCGAGGGCGGCAGGGCCGTCAGCAGGGCTTCGGCCAGCTCCCGGGGCGGGCGCCGGGCCGCCCTGGCCAGGACCAAGGCGAGGTTGCTGGCGTAGTCGCCGTGGGCGGGGTCTCGGGCGGGCTCCACCGACGGGGCGGGCAACTCCCCCTCGTCGGGCAACAGGCCCTGCTCCCGCAGCCGCGCCACGGCCCGGGCCAGGAGCTCCTCCAGCTCGTGCTTCATGCGGCCACCGGTCGGATAGGGGCGGGAAGGGCGGCTATTATGCGCCCCGGCCCGCCCCTTGCCAATGCACTCGGGGCACTCGGGCGCACCCCTAGCCCACCTCTTGGGGATCGACGTCCAGGTGCCAGCGTGCCCGCCGCCCCTCGGGCAGGCCAGCCAGCGCCGGCAGCCAGGCGTCCAGCAGCCGGTGCAAGGGGCCCCGGGCGGGGGCCTGGAGCAGCAGCTGCACCCGGTGCCGTCCCGCTCGGCGCTCCATAGGCGCCGGCGCCGGCCCCAGCACCTCCACCTCCCCCACCTCCCCGCGCTCCACCAGGGCCCGGGCCCCAGCCGCGGCCCGCTCGGCGAAGGCCCAGGCCGCCTCCCGCCGGACGGCCTCCACCCGCAGCAGCGCCTGGCGGGTCCAGGGCGGCAGGCCCGCCTCCCGGCGCTCGGCCAGGGCCTCCCGGGCGAAGCCCGGATAGCCCTCCCGCAACAGGCGCTGCAGGAGGGGATGCTCGGGATGGTGGGTCTGGACCAGCACCTCCCCTGGCCGCTCGGCGCGGCCCGCCCGGCCCGCTACCTGCACCAGGAGCTGGGCCATACGCTCCGGGCCGCGGAAGTCCGGGCTGAACAGCCCCTGGTCGGCATCCAGCACCGCGGCCAGGGTCACGCCGGGGAGGTGGTGGCCCTTGGCCAGCATCTGGGTGCCGAGGAGGATGCGGGCCTCGCCGG
Organism: Gammaproteobacteria bacterium; assembly: GCA_015490395.1. Lineage (GTDB taxonomy): Bacteria > Pseudomonadota > Gammaproteobacteria > DRLM01 > DRLM01 > S141-70. Next base: position 8,996 of record WFXX01000003.1, read on the forward strand.
AGCGGGCCGCCGCCAGAGCCCGCTCCAGGCTACCCCGCCGGCGGGTGCTGTCGCGGTCGATGCGCACCACCCGCTCCCCGGGGAAGCGCCGCGCCAGGGCCTGCTCCACCCGCTCGGTGCCGTGGCCCAGGGCCAGCAGCTCAACCCCGCCGCAGGCGGGGCAGCAACCGGGCAGCGGGCGCTCGGCCCCGCAGTGGTGGCAACGCAGCCGCCCCGCCGCCTGGTGGGCCACCAGGTGGGCGTCGCAGCGCCCGCAGGCCGCCACCCAACCGCAGGTGTGGCACAGGAGGGTGGGGGCATAGCCCCGGCGGTTGAGGAAGAGCAACACCTGGCCCCCGGCCTGCAGATGCCGGGCCACGGCCTCCAGCAAGGCCCGGGAGAGGAGCCCCTCCATGGGCTGGCGGCGCAGGTCCAGCACGGCCGTTCGAGGGGGACGGGCGCCCCCCGCGCGCCGGGGCAGGCGCAGGTGCCGATAGCGGCCCCGGAGCACGTTGTGCAGGCTCTCCAGGGAAGGCGTGGCCGAGCCCAGGAGGGCTGGCACCCCCAGCCGCCGGGCCCGCCAAACAGCCAGGTCCCGGGCGTGGTAGCGCAGGCCCTCCTGCTGCTTGAAGGAGGGGTCGTGCTCCTCGTCCACCACCACCAGGCCCGGCCGGGCCAGGGGGGCGAAGACCGCCGATCGGGTCCCCAGCACCACGCCGGCCTCCCCCGAGCGGGCCTGCAGCCAGGCCTCCAGGCGCTCCCGGTCCCCCATCCCCGAGTGGAGCACCACCACCGGGGCGGGCAGACGGCGCCGGAAGCGATCCACCAGCTGGGGGGTGAGGCCGATCTCGGGCACCAACACCAGCACCTGACGGCCCCGGGCCAGGGCCTCCGCGGCCAGATGCAGGTAGACCTCGGTCTTGCCGCTGCCGGTCACGCCCTCAAGGAGGAAGGCCCCGGGAGCCCCAGCCCGCTCCCGCCCCTCCAGGGTCGCGCGCACCGCCTCCACGGCCACCTCCTGCTCGGGATACAGGGCCGGCCCCGCCTCGAGGGAGGGTACACCCGCGGGAGGCGAGGCGGGCCCTGCCAGCTCCACCAGGCCCGCGGCCGCCAGGGCCCGCAGGGCCTCCCGCCAGCGCCCCATCCCGCCCGTTCGGGCCAGAGCCTGTGCCAGGGCAGCCTCCTCCAGCCCCTCCGGATGGCGCAGCAGCAGCTCCAGCACCCGCCGGCGCCGGGGCGTCCGGGCGAGGCCGGCCAGGGCCGCCGCCGCCCCGGGCGCGGGCCGCCAGCGGCGACGTCGGGAGCGGGCCGCGGCCCCCCGGCGCAGCAGCACCGGCAGGGCCGCGGCCAGGGTCTCGCCGGGGGGATGGCGGTAGTAGCGGGCCGCCCAGAGGGCCAGCTCCAGCACGTCCGGGGGCAGGACCGGCCCGTCCGGGTCCAGCAGCTCCAGGGCGGGGCGGAGGCGCTCCGGGGCCACTCGGGACGGACCGGCACCCACTAGCACCCCCACCACCCGCCGCCGGCCCAGGGGCACCCGCAGGCGTACCCCCGGCCGCAGGAGCTCGGGGGATGCCTCCGGCGGCGGGGCGTAATCCAGAGGCTCGGGAAAGGGTCCGGGCACCGCCACCCGGAGGACCCGCCCGGCCGCCTCCGCCCCCGCTGACGGCACCTCTTGAGTCACGGCTTCATCAGGAAGAGCTAAATCCTTGTCCGGAGGAAACCTCGCTCCTTATCCACAAATCCTGTGGATAACTTTGTGGAAGAGATGGGATCAACGGTCCCGAGGCCGCGTCGCTGCTGGCTTCGCGACAAACTGACGACAAACTGAGCAGCCATCCAACCATTGATTATTCAATGGGTTACATTTCCAACCGGCCAGCGGCGGCATTTTGGCACCAGAAGGGCGGCCGGGGACCTCCCGAGCCGGCGGCTGTGTATAAGAGATCTTGAAGGGCTTGCGGCACCGCCCGTTTTGTGGCATGGGGGGTTGCCCGCCTGCCTCAGAAGGGGCGGACGACCACCAGCACCACGATGCCCACCAGCAGCAGGGCCGGCAGCTCGTTGAAGAGGCGGTAGTAGCGAGGGCTGTGCCGGTCGCGGCCCTCGGCGAAGGCCCGGGCCAGGCGCCAGCACTGGAGGTGGTAGAGGATCAGCAGCGCTGCCAAGGCAAGCTTCAGGTGCAGCCAGAGCTGCCCCCGATAGGCCTCCCAGGCGTAGGCCCCTAGCATCCACAGGCCCAGGGCCACGGTGAGGGCCCCGCCCACGGTCATGATCCCCAGGAGCCGGCGCTCCATGACCACGAAGCGCTCCCGGCCGATGCGGTCCCTAGCCTCGGCGTGATAGACGAAGAGCCGGGGCAGGTAGAACAGCCCGGCGAACCAGGTGACCATGAAGACGATATGAAAGGCCTTCACCCACAGCACGGCGCGCCTCCCCCCCCCTCCCGGCGCCTCCAGGAGGATGGCCGGATTGTAACGCAGGCCCAAGGGGCGGGCCGTGGAGCCTGAGGCCCTGGGCCTGGGAGGGCTCTTCCTCAGCGCCTTCCTGGCTGCCACCCTGCTCCCCGGGGGCTCGGAGGCGGCGCTCCTGGCCCTGGCCGCGGCCAAGACCGCCTCCCCAGCGGCCCTCTGGGCCGCCGCCACCGCAGGCAACACCCTGGGAGGGCTGAGCTCCTGGCTGGTGGGGCGCTGGGCGGCGGGGCGCTGGCCGCATCTGGGCCCCCAAGGGGAGCGGGGTCGGCGGGCGCTCGCCCGGGTGCGTCGCTGGGGGGCCCCGGCCCTGCTGCTGTCCTGGCTGCCGGTGGTGGGGGATCCCCTGTGCCTGGCCGCCGGCTGGCTCCGGGTGCCGCTGCTGCCGGCGGCGGCCTGGATGGCGGCGGGCAAAGGGGCACGCTACGCCCTGCTGCTCCTGCCCTTCTGGGGCTGAGCCCCACGATCAAAACCCTAATGGGACGTAGGGGCATGCTAGAATCGCCGCCCCGTCCCAGCCTGCGCGGCCCCGGCCGCCGCAGACCACCGTCATGCGGACCGCCTTCATGGAGCGCATCCGGGAGATCCCCTACAACTACACCTCCTTCTCCGACCGGGAGATCGTGGCCCGCTTCCTGGGCGAGCGCATGTGGGGGGTGCTGGAGGCCCTGCGGGGCCAGCGGCGCACCGGGCGCTCGGCGCGGCTGCTCTTCGAGGTCCTGGGCGACCTCTGGGTGGTGGACCGCAACCCCTACATCCAGGACGACCTCCTGGCCGACCGCCGCCGGCAGCAGGCCCTGGCCCGCACCCTCCACCGGCGGCTGGACGAGATCGAGGCCCGGGCCGGGGGCAACGCCCTGGCCCTGGAGCTAGCCGCCGCGGCCCGGGAGGCGGTGCGCCGCTTCGAGGCCTGGTTCCCCCGCCAGCGCCGGCGCCGCCGGGAGGCCCTGCGGGTGCTCTCCCGCCACACCCGCCGAGACAACATCCGCTTCGACGGCTTCGCCCGCATTGCCCACGCCACCGACGCCACCGACTGGCGGGTGGCCTTCCCCTTCGTGGTCCTCTACCCGGACAGCGAGGAGGAGGTGGCCCCCCTGGTACGGGCCTGCATCGGGCTGGGGCTGACCATCATCCCCCGGGGCGGGGGCACCGGCTACACGGGCGGGGCGGTGCCCCTGGAGGAGGACAGCGCGGTCATCAACACCGAGAAGCTGGAGGCCCTTTCGCCGGTGCACTGGCGGCGGCTGCCCGGCCTGGACCGGGAGGTGCCCACCATCCGCGCCGGCGCCGGGGTGGTCACCCGCCGGGTGGCGGAGGCGGCCGAGCGGGAAGGGCTGGTCTTCGCCGTGGACCCCACCTCCCAGGACGCCTCCACCATCGGCGGCAACGTGGCCATGAACGCCGGCGGCAAGAAGGCGGTGCTCTGGGGCACCACCCTGGACAACCTGGTCAGCTGGCGCATGGTGACCCCCGATGGCCGCTGGCTGGAGGTGGAGCGCCTGGAGCACAACCTGGGCAAGATCCATGAGCAGGAGCAGGTGCGCTTCCGCATCCGCCGCCTAGGGGCGGACGGGCGCACGCCGGCCGGGGAGGAGCTGCTGGAGCTGCCGGGGTCCCTGTTCCGCAAACCGGGCCTGGGCAAGGACGTCACCGACAAGGCCCTGGGGGGGCTGCCCGGGGTGCAGAAGGAGGGCTGCGACGGCATCGTCACCTCCGCCGAGTTCGTCCTGCACCGCATGCCCGCCCACGTGCGCACCGTGTGCCTGGAGTTCTACGGGGCGGACCTGCGCCCGGCGGTGGAGGCCATCGTGGCGGTGAAGGAGCACCTGGAGCGCCGCCCCGGGGTGGTGCTGGCGGGCATGGAGCACCTGGACGAGCGCTATCTGAAGGCCGTGCGCTATGGGGCCAAGGCTCCTGGCCGGGGGCGGCCCCGCATGGTGCTGCTGGTGGACGTGGCCGGGGACGAGGAGGCGGAGGTGGCCCGGGCGGCTTCGGAGGTGGTGCGCCTGGCCAACGCCCGCGAGGGCGAGGGCTTCGTGGCCGCCAGCCCCGAGGCCCGCCGCCGCTTCTGGGCCGACCGGGCGCGCACGGCGGCCATCGCCGCCCACACCAACGCCTTCAAGATCAACGAGGACGTGGTCATCCCCCTGGAGCGCCTGGCGGACTACAGCGAGGGGATCGAGCGGATCAACATCGAGCAGTCCATCGCCAACAAGCTGCGCATCCTGGAGGCGGTGGAGGCGCGCCTGCGGCGGGACCCCCTGCTGACGCCCGGCGCGGAGGACGGCTCCGGCGGGGAAGAGCTGGAGGCCATCGCCGAGGCCAAGCGGGAGGCGGCCCTGGAGCGCCTGGCCGCGGTGCGCCGGCGCTGGCGGGCCCTGCTGGAGCGGCTGGAGGAGCCGGCGGAGCGGCATCCGGAGCTGCTGGCCGCAAGCGGCCTGGAGCCGGCACGGGTCCGAGGGCGGCGCCTCCTGGATCTGCTGCTGCGCCGGGAGCTGCGCGTCTCCTACCGGCGGGAGGTGGCCGCCGTCCTGGAGGAGCTCTTCCCCGGCCGGGCCTTCCAGGGCCTGCGCGAGGAGCTGGCCGCCCTGCACCGGGAGATCCGCGCCTCGCGGCTGTTCGTGGCCCTGCACATGCACGCCGGCGACGGCAACGTGCACACCAACATCCCCGTCCACTCCAACGACTACCACATGCTCCAGGAGGCCGAGCGGGTGGTGGACCGGATCATGGCCCTGGCGGTCTCCCTGGGCGGGGTGGTCTCGGGCGAGCACGGCATCGGCCTGACCAAGCTCCGCTACCTGGAGCCGGAGAAGGTGGAGGCCTTCGCCGCCTACAAGCGCCGGGTGGACCCCGAGGGCCGCTTCAACCGGGGCAAGCTCCTGCCCGGGGCGGATCTGTCGCGGGCCTACACCCCCTCCCTACGGCTGCTGCAGCAGGAGGCCCTGCTGCTCGAGGAGAGCGAGCTGGGGGCCCTCAACGACGCGGTGCGCCACTGCCTGCGCTGCGGCAAGTGCAAGCCGGTGTGCAACACCCACGTCCCCCGGGCCAACCTGCTCTACTCGCCCCGCAACAAGATCCTAGCCGTGGGCCTGATCATCGAGGCCTTCCTCTACGAGGAGCAGACCCGGCGGGGAATCTCGGTGCGCCACTTCGAGGAGATGGGGGACGTGGCCGACCACTGCACCGTCTGCCACCAGTGCCTGCCCCCCTGCCCGGTGGAGATCGACTTCGGGGACGTCTCCATCCGCATGCGGGAGATCCTGCGCCGGCGGATCGGGCGCCGCCCCTCCCTGGGCACGCGCCTGTCCCTGGCCTTCCTCAACGCCTCCGACGCGCGCTGGATAGGGTTGATGCGCGCCACCCTCGTCCGCGGCGGCTACCGGCTGCAGGCCCTGGCCCACGCCGCCGCCCGGCGCCTGGGCCTGCTGCGGAAGGAAGGCCCCCCACCGGCCACCACGGGTAAGGCCCCACCTCCGGCCCAGGTGATCCACTTCGTGCGCCGGCCCCTCCCTGCTGGGAAGCTTCCCCCGCGGCCCATGCGGGCGCTGCTGGGCATCGAGGACCGGCATACGGTGCCCATCCTCCGCGATCCCCAACGCCCGCCGGGCGAGGCGGTGCTCTATTTCCCCGGCTGCGGCTCGGAGCGGCTGTTCAGCCAGATCGGCCTGGCCACCCTGGCCATGCTCCACGAGACCGGGGCCCAGGTGGTGCTGCCCCCCGGCTACCTCTGCTGCGGCTATCCCCAGCGCGCGGCGGGCGAGACGGAACGGGCCCAGGCCATCTCCACCGGCAACCGGGTCCTGTTCCACCGCATCGCCTCCGCCCTGTCCTACCTGGAGATCCGCACCGTGCTGGTCTCCTGCGGGACCTGCCTGGACCAGCTCCTGACCTACGAGCTGGAGCAGGCCTTCCCCGGTTGCCGCCTCCTGGACATCCACGAGTACCTGATGGAGCGGGGCGTGAGCCTGGACGGGGTCCCTGGGGTCCGCTACCTCTACCACGACCCTTGCCACGCCCCCATGAAGCGACACGATCCGGTGCAGGTGGCCTCCCGCCTTCTGGGTGGGGCCCAGGTCCTGCCCTCGCCCCGCTGCTGCGGGGAGGCGGGCACCTTCGCCGTGGCCCGGCCCGACGTGGCCACCCAGGTCCGCTTCCGCAAGGAGGAGGAGCTGCGGGCCGGGATCCGGGCCCACACGGGCAGGGACCGGGTGGAGCAGGGGGAGGTGCGGCTGCTCACCGCCTGCCCGGCCTGCCAGCAGGGGTTGGGCCGCTACGCGGAGGCCACCGGACTGGACACCGACTACATCGTGGTGGAGCTGGCCCGCCGCCGTCTGGGGGAGGCCTGGGAGGGACGCTTCCTGGACCGGGTGCGCCGGGGTGGGGTGGAGCGGGTGATGCTCTGAGGTCCCGCGCAGGCGGTTACTTGCGGAAAAAAAGCCAGAGGAGCAAGGAGAGCAGGATGCTCAGCAGGATGGAGGTGGTGATGGGAAAGTAGAAGCGGAAGTTGTCCCGCTCGATGACGATGTCCCCCGGCAGGTGACCCAGCCCCAGGCGCTGGATGAGCGGCCAGAGCAGGCCTACGAGGATCAGGATCGCGCCGATGAGGATCAGCCACTGGGACACGGACGGGCGCATCCTCCTGCCTCTGTGGTGACGCCTCCTCTCCCAGGGACCGCGCCCGGGGCCACCGGTTCCAGCCCCCCCGCTAGGCCCCGATGCGCCGCACCCCCTCCGGGGTGCCCAGCAGCAGCAGGTCCGCCGGGCGCAAGGCGAAGATGCCGTTGGTCACCACCCCGGGGATGTCATTGAGCTCGGACTCGAGGCGCGCCGGCTCCAGGATCTCCAGGCCGTGGACGTCCAGGATCTGGTTGCCGTTGTCGGTGACGAAGCCCTCACGCAGCACCGGCCGCCCGCCCCGCTTGACCAGCTCCCGCGCCACAAAGCTTCGGGCCATGGGGATGACCTCGAGGGGCAGGGGGAAGCGGCCCAGGACGTCCACCAGCTTGGACTGGTCGGCGATGCACACGAAGCGGCGGCTGGCCGCGGCCACGATCTTCTCCCGGGTCAGGGCCCCGCCCCCGCCCTTGATCAGGTGCAGGTGCCGGGTGGCCTCGTCCGCCCCGTCCACGTAGAGGGGCAGCTCGTCCACGGCATTGAGATCCAGCACCGGGATGCCATGCCCACGCAGGCGCTGGGCGGTGGCCTCGGAGCTGGCCACCGCCCCCTCGATGCGCCCCTTGAGGCGGGCCAGGGCATCAATAAAGAAGTTGGCCGTGGAGCCGGTCCCCACCCCGATGACGGTGCCCGGCTCCACGTAGTCGAGGGCCGCTTCCGCGGCGGCACGCTTGAGCTCTTCCACCGACATCTGCCGTGCGCTCCTCTTCTCGTCCCCGGCCTCCCGGCCGCTCAGGGCGATGATAGCCCTTCTGGGTGCAGAAAGTCATGACACCCTGGGAGAGCTGCTGGGAAGGGGAAGGCGAAACTGCTAACTTAGGAGGCTATGGCGCGACGCTACCTGGAACGGATCCTCCGGGCCCGCGTCTACGACGTGGCCCACGAGACCCCCCTGGACCGCATGCCCCGCCTCTCCCAGCGGTTAGGCAATGCCGTCTGGCTCAAGCGGGAGGACCTGCAGCCGGTCTTCTCCTTCAAGGTCCGCGGCGCCTACAACAGGATCGCCCACCTGGAGGAGGCCGAGCGGGCGCGGGGGGTGGTGGCCGCCTCCGCCGGCAACCACGGCCAGGGGGTAGCGCTGGCGGCTTCGCGGCTCGGGCTGCAAGCCCTCATCGTCATGCCTCGTACCACCCCACCCATCAAGGTGGCCGCGGTGCGGGCCCTGGGGGCCCGCACCCTGCTCCATGGCGACACCTATGACGAGGCTCACGCCCGGGCCGTGGCCGTGGCCGAGGAGCGAGGGATGGTCTTCATCCATCCATACGACGACCCGGAAATCATCGCCGGCCAGGGGACGGTGGCCATGGAGATCCTGCGCCAGCACGAGGGCCCGCCCGATGCCATCTATGTGCCGGTAGGCGGCGGGGGGCTCATCGCCGGGGTAGCCGCCTACGTCAAGGAGCTCTATCCCCAGGTGCGCATCATCGGGGTGGAGCCGGATGATGCCCCCTCCATGCACGAGGCTCTGCGCCGGGGACGGCGGGTGACACTCCGGCAGGTGGGGATCTTCGCCGACGGGGTGGCCGTGCGCCAGGTGGGCAGGGAGCCCTTCCGGCTGGCCCGACGCCTGGTGGACGAGGTGGTGCTGGTGAGCACCGACGAGATCTGCGCCGCCATCAAGGACATCTTCGAAGACACCCGCTCCATCGCAGAGCCCGCGGGGGCCCTCGCTGTGGCCGGGCTCAAGCGGCACGTCGAGCGCGAGGGCTGGCGGGATCGTCAGCTGGTGGCCATCGACTCCGGGGCCAACATGAACTTCGACCGGCTGCGACACGTCTCCGAGCGGGCCGAGCTGGGCGAGCGGCACGAGGCCATTCTGGCGGTGACCATCCCCGAGCGGCCGGGCAGCTTCCGGGCCTTCTGCGAGGCCCTCGGCTCGCGCTCCATCACTGAGTTCAACTACCGCTACTCAGATCCCGAGCGAGCTCACGTCTACGCCGGGGTGCAGCTCCACGATGGGGACCGGGAGCGCCAGGCCCTGGTGGCCCTGCTGCGCGAGAGGGGCTATCCAGTGGTGGACCTGACGGAGAACGAGATGGCCAAGCTGCACGTGCGGCACATGGTGGGTGGACGCACCCGGGGTCTGGTGGCGCACGAGGTGGTCTACCGCTTCATCTTCCCCGAGCGCCCCGGGGCCCTGCTGCGCTTCCTGACCCGCCTGGGCAAGCGCTGGAACATCAGCCTGTTCCACTACCGCAACCACGGGGCCGACTATGGCCGGGTGCTGGTGGGGATCCAAGTGCCGCCGGCCGACCGCCAGCGCTTCCGGGCCTTCCTCCAGGGGCTGGGCTATCCCTGGGTGGAGGAGACCCACAACCCGGTCTACGAACTCTTCCTGCGTTGAGGCCAAAGACAGAGGCCGAAAAGGTCGGGGGTCCGCCTCCTGCGAACCCCCGCCCACGACTCCCCAGAGCGCCTTTAGCGACCTCGGGCAGTGGTCTTCTTGCGCGCCGCGGTTTTCTTCCGCGTGGCCGTCTTCTTCGCTGCCGTCTTCTTTCGGGCCGTGGCCTTGCGCTTCGCCGCGGCCTTCTTCTTCCGGGCGGTGGTCTTGCGCGTCGCCACCTTCTTGGCAGCAGACTTCTTGCGGGCGGTGGTCTTACGGCGGGCTGCGGTCTTCCCTGCTGCGGCCTTCTTCGCCGCCGCCTTCCTCGCCGCGGTCTTCTTCTTCCGGGCGGCGGTCTTGCGCGCCGCCGCCTTCTTGGCAGCAGACTTCTTGCGGGAAGCCGTCTTCTTCCTCGTCGCCATCGCGGATCCTCCCATAGTAAACGCGGCGTTCGTGGCTAAGTATAAACAAGATCCCCCGGATGCAAAGGAACGCCAGCCTAGGAAAGCGGGGGCTCTGCGCAGCTTATCGTGGGCCGCGACGCTTTCCTTTAGCCGGGCCGCTCCTCGAGCAAAGCAAGGATCCGCCGCCAATGACCTGGTGTCACCGGCATCACGGAGAGTCGATTGCCGCGACGCAGCAGCGCCAGTCCCTCGAGCCCACCAGCCTCGCGCAACTCGGCCAGGGTGATCACGCGCGGCAGGCGGCGCTCGAGCTGCACGTCCACCGCGTACCAGCGCGGCGCCTCCGGCGTGCTGCGCGGATCGTAGCCCGGATCCCCGGGATCGAAGGCGGTGGGATCGGGATAGGCCTCGCGCACGATGCGCACGATGCCCACGATGCCGGGCCGTGAGCAGGAGGAGTGATAGAGGAAGGCGCGATCCCCGCGCCGCATGGCCCGCAGGAAGTTGCGGGCCTGGTAGTTGCGCACCCCGTCCCAGCGGTCCGTGCCCCGAGGGCGGGCCGCCAGGTGATCGATGCCGTAGACGGCGGGCTCGCTCTTGAGCAGCCAGTAAGGCACGAGTGTGTCAGGATCCGAAGCGCCGCACGCCGCCGTCGGTGATCACAGCATCCAGGGGCATGTCCCAAGGCTCGGCGGGCAGGCAGGGCACCTCCTGCCATCGGTAGGCCAAGCCCACCAAGCGCGGGCGGCGGCGCAGCCGATGGCCCAGGAAAGCCAGGGTACGATCGTAGTAGCCGCCGCCCATGCCGAGGCGCCGCCCACGTGCGTCGAAAGCCACCAGGGGAAGGAGGATCAGATCCAGCACCCGCGCCGGCACCGCCGGCCCGCAGGGCTCTGGGATGCCGTAGCGGTTGAGGCGCCAGGACGCGTCGGGGCGCCAGGGCGCGAACCAGAGGCGGCCGTCGGGACGGATCACGGGCAGGTAGGCCACCTTCCCGGGCGTAAGCAGGCGCGCCATCAAGGGCCGGGGATCGAGCTCGCCGTCGGCGGGCCAGTAGCAGGCCAGGTGTCGGGCGCGCAGCAGCCAGCGCAGGGTGCCGGCCTGACGGGCCACCGCTAGGGCCGCCCGACGGCGCTCACGCTCCGGCAAGCCCCGGCGCCTGCGCCGCAGCTCCCGGCGCAGGACTCGTCGGAGGGTGGCTTGCCCCGATCGATGGGGATCGCTACACATGGCAAAAAAGAAGCACCCTCCGCGCGAGCCGTCGGGGCCGTCGCCCTTGAACCGGAAGGTTCAGGTGGGAGGGCCCGCGGCGTCGTTAGGCTTTCCGCTCCACGGCGGACTTGCACACGGACGCCGGATAGGGCGCTCCCTCGGCGATCGCGTTAGGGTCAAGGATTATCCTGGCCCACTGACGCGCACCGCAGAGGATGCACCCTCATTGTAGCCCCGCCGCCGCGGCGGCGGAAGCTCAGGTGGGCCGCTCGGGGGCGCCGCTCTGAAGGGCGGCGTCGATCTTGCTGCGCAGGGCCTGCAACCGTAAGGCCAGCTGCTCCTCCTCGTCCTCCCGGTGGCTGCGGGCCTGCAGCAGCTCGTGGGCGATGTTGAGGGCGGCGAGCACGGCGATGCGCTCGGTGCCCACCACCTTGCCGCCGTCGCGGATCTGGCGCATCTTGGCGTTGAGATAGCGGGCGGCGGCAAAGAGCGCCTCGCGCTCGCCCGGGGGGCACGCGATGCGGTACTCCTTGCCCAGGATATGCACGGGGACCGGGATGACCTGCTTGGCCTGCTCCGTCACCGCTCGCGCTCCATGGCCTTGAGGCGCATCAGGGCCGACTCCACCCGGGCCCGGGCCAGATCGTTCTTGCGGGCCAGGCGGGAGCGCTCCTCCGCCAGGCTGGCCTGGGTGGCCTTGAGGAGGCGATTCTCCTCCTCCAGGGCCAAGCAGCGGGCCACCAAGGCCTCCACCTGCCGCTCCAGGGCCTGGAGATGGGCCTCCACGGAGGGGCGGCTCTCGGCCGGGGGGGCGCTCCGCTCTTCCATGCGCTGACTATATAAGGAGCGGCGCGGGCACGGAAGCCCCCCGGCCGCTGAAGGAGCCATGCTAGCATAGGCTCTCTCCCGGCGGGTGGCGGGGCCGGGACGACAGCGGAGCAGACGGTGAGCGGGACGCAGGCCTCGGCCACACAGGAGACGGTGAGTTACGAGGAGCTGCGCCGGGCGCTGGCCCGACGCCCCCGGGCCCTGGAGCCTGCGGAGTGCCACGGCCACCTCTGCGGCTGGCTGGCCGTGGCGGCCCGCCCGAACCCCGGGGCCTGGATCGGCGCCGCCGCCCCCGCCAGCACGGAAGGGGAGGACGAGCCAGGCGAACAGCTGCTGCGCCGCCTCTACCGCCTCACCGAAGAGGCCTTGCAGGACCCCACCCTGCGCTTCTACCCCCTCCTGCCCCCCGAGCGCGCGCCGCTTCCCGAGCGGGCCGCGGCCTTGGGGCAGTGGTGCCACGGCTTCCTGGAGGGGCTGGGCCACGGCGGGCTGCGCCGGGACCAGCCCCTGCCCGAGCCGGTGCAGGAGGCCCTACGGGACTTCAGCGAGATCTCCCGCCTGGGCCACCAGGGCAGCGGGGAGCGGGACGAGCAGGCCTTCACCGAGGTGCTCGAGTATGTGCGCATGGCTGCCCTCCTGGTCTACGAGGAGCTGCGCCCCCTGCGCGAGGGCCGGCCCGTTGAGGCGGGGGAAGGCGAGCGCCCCTCCACCGCCTGAGCCGAACGCCGTGCGCCGCCATCCGACCATCGACCAGCCCGAGCTCGTCCGCCGCCGCGCCCGGCTGATGCGGCGCCTGGGCCGGGAAGCGGCGGCGGTGCTGCCCGCCGCCCGACCTTGCCTGCGTAACCGCGACGTGGAGCATCCCTTTCGGCAGGACAGCGACTTCCTCTATCTCACCGGCTTTCCCGAGCCCGAGGCGGTGGCGGTGTTCCTGCCGGGACGTCGCGAAGGAACCTATGTGATCTTCTGCCGCAGCCGCGACCCCGTGGCCGAGCGCTGGACGGGGCCGCGCATCGGCCCCGAGGGGGCGTGTCGCCGCTACGGGGCCGATCAGGCCTTTTCGCTGGAGGAGCTGGACCGTCGCATGCCCCAGCTCCTCGCCGGGCGGCGGCGCCTTTACGCCCCTTGGGGGCGGGACGAGGCCTTCGACCGGCGCCTGGCGGCCTGGGTGGAACGGGTGCGCGGGGCGGCGCGGGCCGGCATGGCGGCCCCCGAGGCCCTGGTGGACCTGGGGACGGTGCTGCACGAGCTGCGCCTGCGCAAGAGCCGGTCGGAGCTGGCCATGATGCGCCGAGCGGCCCAGGTCACCGTGACGGCCCACCGCCGGCTCATGGCCCGTTGCCGGCCGGGCATGATGGAGCACGAGCTGGAGGCCGAGCTCTGGCATGCCTTCCGCGCCGCGGGCTGCGTCCCGGCCTATCCCCCCATCGTGGCCGGCGGCCCGCGGGCCTGCGTGCTGCACTACACCGCCAACGACGCGGAGCTGCGCCCGGGGGAGCTGGTGCTGGTGGACGCCGGGGCCGAGCACGGGGGCTATGCCGCCGACGTCACCCGCACCTTCCCCGTGGACGGGCGCTTCACCCCCGCCCAGCGGGAGCTCTACGCGGTGGTGCTGCGGGCCCAGCGCGCCGCCCTGGCCCAGGTGCGCCCGGGCCGCAGCTGGGACGCCCCCCACCGGGCCGCCGTGCGGACCCTCACCCGGGGGCTGATGGAGCTGGGCCTGTTGCGGGGCCGGCTGGAGGAGCTGATCCGCAAGGAGGCCTACCGCACCTATTACATGCACCGCACCGGGCACTGGCTGGGCCTGGACGTGCACGACGTGGGCGCCTACCGGGTGGACGGCCGCTGGCGGCCCCTGGAGCCGGGCATGGTGCTCACCGTGGAGCCGGGGCTGTACGTGCCCGAGGACGCCACCGGCCGGGCCCGCCGCTGGCGGGGCCTGGGGATCCGCATCGAGGACGACGTGGTGGTGACCCGGGACGGTCACCAGGTGCTGACGGAAGGAGTGCCCAAGGAGCCGGAGGCCATCGAGGCCCTGATGGCGAAAGGACACTCGGGCTGATGGAGCGGCGGGAGGCGGACCTGCTGGTGGTGGGGGCCGGGCCCGTGGGGGCGGCCCTGGCCCTGGCCCTGGCCGGCAGCGGGCTCCGGGTGCTGGTGGCCGAGGCCGAGGCCGGCGGCCGCGGGGCCGGTTACGACGGGCGGGCCATCGCCCTGGCCTGGGCCAGCCGGCGCATCCTGGAGGCCCTGGGGCTATGGGAGGCCCTGGAGGGGGCCGCCGAGCCCATCCGCCGCATCCACGTCTCCGAGCGGGGCCGCCTGGCGGGGGCGGTGCTGGACCGGGAGCGGGCCGGGGTCCCCGCCCTGGGTTACGTGCTCACCGGCCGCGACCTGGGGGCGGCCCTGCTGCCGGCCCTGGAGGCCGCCCCGGGGGTGGAGCTGCTCTGCCCGGCCCGCCTGGAGGGGCTGCGGGCCGGCCCGGAGGCGGCCGAGGCCCTGCTGGCCACCCCGGAGGGGCCGGTGCGGGTGCGGGCCCGCCTGGTGGCCGCCGCCGACGGGGCCCGCTCCGCCGCCCGACGCCTGGCCGGCATCGGAGCGCGGCGCCGGACCTACCGGCAGGAGGCGGTGGTGGCCACGGTGACCCCCGAGCGGCATCCCCGGGGCTGGGCCTACGAGCGCTTCACCGACACCGGCCCCATGGCCCTGCTGCCCCTGCGGGGCGGGCGCTGCGCGCTGATCTGGAGCGCCCGGCCGGAGGAGGCCCCCGCCCTGGCCGCCCTGGAGGAGGAGGCCTTCCTGGAGCGGCTGCAGGCGCGCTTCGGCCACCGGCTGGGGCGCTTCCTGGCCGCCGGCCCCCGCGCCCGCCATCCCCTGCAGCTGGTCTCGGCCCGGGCGCTCACCGCCCCCCGCCTGGCCCTGCTGGGCAACGCCGCCCACACCCTGCACCCGGTGGCCGGCCAGGGGCTCAACCTGGGCCTGCGGGACGCGGCCTGCCTGGCCGAGGCGGTGCTGGAGGCCCATCAGGCGGGCCGCGTCCCGCAGGCC
>WFXX01000004.1 GCA_015490395.1 Gammaproteobacteria bacterium
ACCTCCTGCCCCGCTTGCCGTGCCCCCCCGTTCGGCAGCGCCGTACAGGCCGCCAAGGCCGCAGCCGCTACCAGGGTAGCCAGGGACCGACTTAACGCCGCCCCGGCTTCTCGCGCGGCACGGAGTGGCATCGTCCGCAGTTCCTCGTGGGCGGGAAGGCCACCTTCCCGTGGCAGACGCCGCAATACTTGCCCTCGATGATGGCTGACATGGTGACCGGATTGGCCCCCTTCTGGGGCAAGAAGATGGCCGGATGGCAGTTGGCGCAGGTCAGCCACTCCGTGTGCGGCTTGTGGGGGAAGCGCACGTACGGCATGGAGGCGGTGTTCTTGAAGATGATGTCGAAATCCACCGGGAACATGCCCGGCTCCCCGGTCAGGGTCTCACGGGGCTCGATGAGGCCCTGCTCCAGGGTCTGGACCCAATCGATGATCCCCCGGCTGTCCCGTGGAAAGTCCTGCATGGCCACCACAGGCTCCTGCAGCACGAAGCGTACCGCGGGGTTGCTCGGATCGTGGATGCCGTCCTCCTCCAACGGCACCACCTCTCCGTCGAGCTGATAGTGTTTGCCCCGCTCCCAAACGGGGCCCTCGAGGGTCTGCGCCGCCTGGGCTGCCAGTGCCCAGGCCAGCAGGAGCCCGCCTCCCAGCCACGCCGCCGTTTGCGGCCAGACTCGCCCCCTGCCCATGCCAGACATCTCCCGCGGCCTCCCCCGGGCCGCCTCCGCCGCTGAAAGATAAAAGATGAGCCGACCAGGGCACAAGGGAAGACCTGCCCTCCCCGCCTCTCCACCCCCTTCCGCTCCGCCCCCTCCTGTGAAGGGGGCGGGATGGGTGGAGACAGATCAGAACCCTAGTAGCCGCAGCGCCCGCCGGACGTTCTCGGTGGCGGCCTCCAGGGCCATGATGGCCATCTGGTAGTCGCCCTTGTCGGCCAGCTCCCTCCCTTGGCGGGCGATGTCCCGGGCCTTGGCCACGAAGCGGTCCACGAGGGCCTGCAGCTGCGGCGAGGGGCGACGCCGCTCCAGGGCCAGGGGGATCAGCTCCTCGTAGCTCCCATAGCGGGCGAGCTCGTACCGGTACGCCTCCAGAGGGGTGGCGAACTGCTTCTCGTAGACCACCGTCTGACGGTCAAGGAGCTCGGTGAGGGCGGCGGCGATGCGGTCTCGCGCTGCCTCCATCCAGCGCCCGGCCTCCTCGTACCGCCCCGCCTCGGCCAGGGACTCGGCCCGGCGGCGTTCTCGCCGGAAGCGCGCCTCGTCCAGCGTCCCCTCCACGCCCAGCCGCTTGAGGTTGTCCCGGTAGGAGTGCTCGAAGGCCGCTACTTCCCGAGCCAGGGCCTCGTACGCCTCTCGGGCTCGGGTAGCCTGCGCCGGATCCGGCACGCGGGCGGCGGCCTGATGCAGGAGCCGCAACGCCTGGCGCACCGCCTCCCGGGCCTTGGCGACCTCCCCCGCCTCCAAGCGCATCCCGGCCGTATCCAGAGCCTCGACGGCCTGCTCCAGCAGGGCCTTCGCCTCGGCATCCCCGGAGGCCCGCACCCGGCGCGCCGAGGACGAGCGCTCCAGTAGATCGCGGGCGTAGGCCAGGCTGCGCGCCACTTGGCTCTGGTCCGCCCCCGCCTGGGCGGTGGCGGCGCGACCTTGGGCCCTTTCCTCGCCTGCGGGCCGCCTCAGCTCCACCACGGTACCGGCCTCCACCACGCGGATCCGGCCCCCCATGAAAGGATGGTTGCGGCAGGCGTAGTAGAGCACAGCGGGGGTGCCAGAACCGGGTGTGAAACGCACCTCGCCCCGATAGGTGAACTGCCCCTCCACACCGTCGGTGTAGACCGCCGCCCCCCAGCCCCGGGGATCCAGGCTCAGGTAGAAGTCGTGCTGCACGCCCGTGTCCACCTGGAAGGTGTAGGTCACCCCCCGGGTGAGCACCAGCTCCCGGCCGGGCAGGCCGTCCACCACGAAGCCCCGCTCGCTTCCCTGCCCGTAGAAAGGATGCTCGGGATCTTTGGGACCCTCGGTGACATGGAAGGTGCGGGGCCGGCGATCGGCCACCACCCGGGAGGGCCAGGGCGGGCGGGCCTCGGTGGCGGGA
>WFXX01000005.1 GCA_015490395.1 Gammaproteobacteria bacterium
ACCCCCACCCACCCCCACGGCGGGCGCTTCTGGGAGGTGTGCCAGAAGCACGGGGTGACCATCTTCTACACCGCCCCCACGGCCATCCGGGCCCTGATGCGCCTGGGGGACGAGATCCCCGCCCGCTACGACCTCTCCCGCTTGCGGCTGCTGGGCACCGTGGGCGAGCCCATCAACCCGGAGGCCTGGATGTGGTACCACCGGGTCATCGGCGGGGGGCGCTGCCCCATCGTGGACACCTGGTGGCAGACGGAGACCGGGGCCCACATGATCGCCCCGGTGCCTGGGGCGGTGCCCCTGAAGCCGGGCTCCTGCACCCTCCCCCTGCCCGGCATCGAGGCCGACGTGGTGGACGAGGGGGGCGAGCCCGTCCGCGACCCCGGGCGGGGGGGCTACCTGGTCATCAAGCGCCCCTGGCCCTCCATGCTGCGCACCATCTGGGGCGACGACCGGCGCTACCGGGAGACCTACTGGGGCCGCTTCGGCGGCCGCTACTACGTGGCCGGCGACAGCGCCCGCCGGGACGAGGACGGCTACTTCTGGATCATGGGGCGGGTGGACGACGTGCTCAACGTCTCCGGCCACCGCCTGGGCACCATGGAGATCGAGTCCGCCCTGGTGGCCCATCCCCGGGTGGCCGAGGCGGCGGTGGTGGGCCGTCCCCACGAGATCAAGGGCGAGGCCGTGGTGGCCTTCGTGGTGGTCCGCGGCCGGCGCCCCGAGGGCACCGAGGCCGAGGCGCTCACCGCGGAGCTGCGCGAGTGGGTGGCCAAGGAGATCGGCCCCATCGCCAGGCCGGAGGAGATCCGCTTCGCCGAGGGCCTACCCAAGACCCGCTCGGGCAAGATCATGCGGCGGCTGCTGCGGGCCATCGCCCGGGGGGAGGCCATCGCCCAGGACACCTCCACCCTGGAGAACGAGGAGATCCTCCGCCAGCTCCGCGGTGAGGCCTGAGCCTCGGGCACGGTGCCCGGGCAGCTGCCCGCCCTCAGAGCAGGAGGCGGAACAGGGCCTCGGCCCGCTCCCAGTGCTCGGTCTGGGGGTTTCGCAGCTCGGGGTCCAGCACCTTGAAGGCCTTAGCCAGCGCCACGGTGATCCCGCCCACCAGCTCGGGAAGCATGGCCTCCACCTCCTCGGCGTAATCCAGCTCCAGCGGCGGGAGCGTGGCGAGGCGCTCCAGGATGGGCCCCAGCTCCAGGGCCACGTCCAGGGCACGGAACGCGTGGACGCTCTCCTGCAGCCCCTTGGTCACGGGCAGGTCCTGAGGCTGGATGACATCCCGCCCGTTGGCCTTGGCCGTCGCCACGCCGCGCACCAGGAGGTCGTGCAGCCGGCCCTGGACGAAATCGCTCAGGCGCTTGACGTCGTCCTTGTCCACGTCCAGGCCGGCGGCCTCGCGGAACAGGCGCTCAAACTTCACCGGGCTGATGAGCATGGCCCTTCCTCCT
Organism: Gammaproteobacteria bacterium; assembly: GCA_015490395.1. Taxonomy (GTDB): domain Bacteria; phylum Pseudomonadota; class Gammaproteobacteria; order DRLM01; family DRLM01; genus S141-70. Next base: position 1,449 of record WFXX01000005.1, read on the forward strand.
TCCTTGCCTTGCCGTTGACATGGAAGTTGGGGACGGGAAGGGCCCTCCGCAAGGGGCCCGACGGGACCGCCCTTGAGGGCATCGTTAAGAAAAGGGGCGGAGGGCCTCGCAGGCCCTCCGCCCCCGGGCGCTGGCCCGAGACCCGGGCGTGTTCAAGCCGCCCGGCGGTGGGGCATCTCCCTCGCAGGCGCCTGCCCCCGCGCCGGACGCTCCAGGTGCACCACCTCAGCGCCCCGCCGGAGCAGGGCCGCCACCTGGGTCGGATAGCCCGCACAAGGCTGGCTTCCGCCGCAGGTGCGCACGCCTGCCAGGTGATAGAGCGGATCCCACCCCCAGACGGCGGTCAGGGCCGGATAGAGGCCCAGCAGCACCCCATACAGGCTCCAGGCCCCGGGCGGGCCGTCCAGGAAGAGCACGTGGGTGCTCAGGGCCAAGCCGGCCAGACCGCGAAGGGTCCGGTCCAGCACGCCCAGGTTGCGCAGCCCCTGGTTCGGATCGGTGGCACGCTGGAAGATGCGGACGAAGTCGCCGTATGCCATCGCCTCTCCTCCTTCCTTCGCGCTCCCACTGGAACCCTAGGAACGAAGCGAGACACGACACACAACAGCCTCGTCCGGCGCGCGCCATGGCTGGGTCGGGCCGCGCCGGCGCCCCCGGGGCCAAGGGCCCCGGAGGCAGGGAAGAGAGACCGGCCCGAAGGCCCGAAAGTTCCCTCAGCCCACCGCCTCCTCCCCCTCGTCAGGGGGCTCCGCGGCACGCACGGGCACCCGCCTGCCACGGGAGCGGGGGCTCTTGGGCAGGATCACGGTGAGGACCCCCCGCCGGTAGCGGGCCCGGGCCCCGTCGGGGTCCACCTCCACCGGAAGGGGGATAACCCGCTCGAAGCTTCCGTAGGCCCGCTCCACCAAGAGGAACTGGCGCTCGCCCTCCTCCCGCTCCAGGCGCTTCTCACCCCGGATACGCAGGGCGCCGCCCTCCACCGAGACCTCCAGCTCTCCCGGATCCAAGCCGGGGACCTCGACCCTCACGACCAGGGTCTCGTCGGTGGACGAGATGTCGGCTGGCAGCAGGCCCCAGCGGGGGGAGCGGGCCAGGGCCTGCTCCCCCACCGTCTCCAGGGCCCCTCCCTCCTCGGCCTGCTGCCGAGGTGGGTGGAAGCGGGTCAGGGCGTCCCAGGCCTTACGGCCCAGGTGCTGCCAGCCCTCGGCGAGGGCCCCCCAGGCCCGGCCTACGCCGGCGCGGAGCTGCTCCAAAGGATGGCCGGCCACGGCCTCAGCCTTCCACCGCGATCCGGCGCGGCTGGGCCTGCCGCCGCTTGGGGATCACCACCTGGAGCACCCCATGGCGCCCGGTGGCCGAGACGGCCTCGGCGTCCGCCGTGTCCGGGAGCATGAACCGCCGGTAGAAGGTCCCGAAGGGGCGCTCCCGCCGCTTGTACTGGGCCTCCTCCGCGGGGGCGGGACGCTGACCGCGGATGGTCAGGACCCCGTTCTCCATGGTCACCTCGATATCCTTGGGGTCCACCCCCGGCACGTCCGCCTCGATGACGAAGCGGTCCTGCTCCTCGCGGATGTCCACCAGCGGCACCCAGTCGCTGGTGGCCGCTGCGCTCTGCTCCGTCGCCTCGCCTACCAGGCGGGCGTCGAAGAGCCGGTTCATCTCCTTCTGAAGCTGGTTGATCAAGGCGAAAGGGTCGTAAGGGGTCAATGCCATCGGTCGCTCCTCCATCGGCTGTCTGGCCCCCTATCTGGTGGCGCCCGGCAGCTTTTCAAGGGGATCTGGCGTGGTTTTAATTTTTTATTTTTAATCAGCTAGTTATATCGATTAATTAAACTTATGAATCACAAATTTACGTATAATTTCTATTGACGTTCCCGCCTTCGGAGCCCTATGCTTTTTACGCCCTTCCAGCATGGGCATTCGTCCCCAAAGGGAAGAAGGCCATCGCGGGGAGGACAGCGAGATACGAACTAGAGCTTCTCAGAAGCCAAGCGAGGAGGAGAGATCCATGTATACCGCCGGTGCCCTCATCGCCATCGGCATCGCTGCGCTCATCGTCCTTTCGGCCCTGCTGGAGACGATGCGCCACGGCTGATGCCTGCCCCTACGGGGGCGACGGGCGATCACAGGAAAGGGGCCCAATGGGCCCCTTTCCCTTGGCCGGTAGGCGAGGCAGGCTCAGCGGCCGCCCGGCTGCCTCTTGCGGGCCGCCCGCTCCTCTTCGTCCACGGCCTTGATGCTGAGCCGGACCCGCCCCTGCTTGTCCACCTCCAGCACCTTGACCCGAACGATGTCTCCTTCACGGAGCTTGTCCGAGACGTTTTGCACCCGCTCCTCGGAGATCTGGGAGATGTGCACCAGACCGTCCCGCCCGGGGAGGATGTTGACGAAGGCCCCGAAGTCCATGAGCTTGGCCACGCGCCCCTCGTAGACCTTGCCCACCTCCACCTCGGCAGTGATCGCCTCAATGCGCCGCCTGGCCTCCAGACCAGCCTCCAGGTCCACCGCGGCGATGTTCACCGTACCGTCGTCGGCGATGTCGATCTCGGTGCCCGTCTCCTCGGTGATGGCCCGGATGGTCACCCCGCCCTTGCCGATGACATCCCGGATGCGCTCGGGATCGATCTTGAAGGTGATGTAGCGGGGGGCATAGGCCGAGAGCTCCTTGCGGGGCTCGCTGATGACCTTGGCCATCTCCGCCAGCACATGCAGCCGGGCTTCCCGGGCCTGCTCCAGGGCCACCTCCATGATCTCCCGGGTGATACCCCGGATCTTGATGTCCATCTGCAGGGCGGTGACCCCCTCGGCGGTCCCGGCCACCTTGAAGTCCATGTCGCCGAGGTGGTCCTCGTCGCCCAGGATGTCGGTGAGCACCGCGAAGCGCTCACCCTCCTTGACCAAGCCCATGGCGATGCCAGCCACCGGGGCCTTGATGGGCACGCCGGCATCCATCAGGGCCAGGCTGGCGCCGCAGACCGAGGCCATGGAGCTGGAGCCGTTGGACTCGGTGATCTCCGAGACCACCCGGATGGAGTAGGGATAGGTGCTCATGTCCGGCATCACGGCCAGCACGCCGCGCTTGGCTAGGCGGCCGTGCCCGATCTCCCGCCGCTTGGGGGCCCCCAGGAAGCCGGTCTCCCCCACGCAGTAGGGCGGGAAGTTGTAGTGGAACAGGAAGGGCTCCCGGTACTCGCCCTCCACCGCGTCGATGATCTGGGCGTCGCGCTGGGTGCCCAGGGTGGTGATCACCAGGGCCTGGGTCTCGCCCCGGGTGAACAGGGCCGAGCCGTGGGTGCGGGGCAGGACCCCTACCTGGCAGGAGATGGGCCGCACGGTCTTGAGGTCGCGCCCGTCGATGCGCGGACCGCCAGCGAGGATGCGCTCGCGCACGGTGCGCTTCTCCAGAGCGTCCAGGGCCGCCACCACCTGCTGGGGGGTCCAGCGGGGGAGCTGCTCACCCTGGGGCATCGCCAGCTGCTGCACCAGCTCGTTGCGGATGGCGGCCAGGCGCTGCTGGCGCTCCTGCTTGGCCGCCACCGAGTAGGCCTCGGCCACTCGTGGACCGGCCAGTTCCCGGACCCGCTCTTCCAGCTCCCGGTCGGGTTCGGCAGGCTGCCAGTCCCAGGCGGGCTTGCCGGCCTCGGCCGCCAGCTCCTTGATGACCCGGATGGCCTCCTGCATGTGCCGGTGGCCGAACATGACCGCATCCAGCATCACCGACTCGGGCAGCTCCTTGGCCTCGGACTCCACCATGAGCACCGCGTCCTCGGTGCCGGCCACCACCAGGTCCAGGAGGGATTCTTTGAGCTCGCTCAGGCGCGGATTGAGGAGGAACTGGCCGTCCTTGTAACCCACTCGGGCCGCGCCGATGGGTCCCTGAAAGGGCAGCCCGGAGAGGGCCAGGGCCGCCGAGGCGCCCAGCATGGCGGGGATGTCCGGGTCAATGTCCTTGTCCACCGAAAGCACGGTGGCGATGATCTGCACCTCGTTAGTGAAGCCCTTGGGGAAGAGGGGGCGGATGGGCCGGTCGATGAGACGGGAGGTAAGCACCTCCTTCTCGCTGGGGCGGCCTTCGCGGCGGAAAAAGCCGCCGGGGAACTTGCCCCCGGCGTAGGCCCGCTCCTGGTAGTTCACCGTGAGGGGGAAGAAGTCGCGGCCCTCCAGGGCCTCCTTGGAGCCCACCGCGGTGACCAGCACCACGGTGTCCCCCATGCTGGCCAGCACCGCCCCCGTGGCCTGGCGGGCGATGTGTCCGGTCTCGAAGCGGACGACGTGCGGTCCGTACTGGAAGCTCTTCTGGAGAGGGGTCGGCGTGCTCACGGGCCCGGCTCCTTTAAAACAGATTCTCGATGACGCTCCCCAGGCGAGGCGCACGGATACCCTGACCCGGCTCAGCCCCCAAGGGGCCGCCTACTGGATCCCGGAACAGACGCGGCCGCCCCTGGGCGGCCGCCGGCGCTGCGAAGCCTCGCCCGTCAACGGCGTAGACCGAGGCGCTGGATCAGCGTCCGGTATCGCTCGGCGTCTTTGCGCTTGAGATAGTCCAATAGCCGGCGACGCTGGCTGACCATCTTGAGCAGCCCTTGGCGGGAATGATGGTCGTGAGGGTGCACCTTGAAGTGCTCCGCCAGCTGCTCAATCCGCGCCGAGAGCAGCGCCACCTGCACCTCCGGGGAGCCGGTATCCCCCGGGGAGCGGCCGAACTCCTCCACGATGCGACGCGTGGTCTCCGTGCTCAATGCCATCTCGTCCTACTCTGCTGGCTCGTCCACCCAGGGGACGGAAGGTAGCTATTTTAACCGCCCCCAGGAAAGCGTGACAATAAGCTGGGTGCGCAGCAGGCTTAGACCCCCACCAACCGCTTAGGCGCCACCCGCCCGTCGTCCAAGATCAGGCCCACGCCTAGGAAGCGGTCGCCGGCGCGCAGCCGCACCCAGCCCTCGGTGGGTGCCCGGGGCACGAAGACCGGCTGGCCCTGGCGCACATAAAAGGCCAGATCCGGTGAGAGCGTGACCACCGGCCAGTGTCGCAAGGCCTCCTCCATGGGCAGGAGGAAGCGATCCAAGGCCTCTGGGCCGCCGCCCTCGGCAAGCTCACGCAGCCTCTCCAGAGGCACGGCTTGCTCGTCCACGAAGGGGCCTACGGCCGTGCGCCGCAAGGCACTGACGTGCCCGCAGCTCCCTAGGGCCGCACCGATGTCCTCGGCCAGCGTCCGGATGTAGGTGCCCTTGGAGCAGATCACATCCAGCTCCAGCTCCTTCGGCCCCAAGCGCAGCAGCTCCAGGCGATGGATGGTGACGACGCGGGGCCGGCGCTCCACCTCCAACCCTTGGAAGGCCAGCTTGTACAGGGGCTGACCTCGGTACTTGACGGCCGAGTGCATGGGCGGGATCTGCTCGATGGCCCCACGGAAGCGGGCCAGCACCGCTTCCACCTGCTCCCGCTCTAGGGAGGGCACCGGTCGACGCTCCACCACCTCGCCCTCGGCATCCCCGGTAGTGGTGCGCTCGCCCAAGCGGATGGTGAAGCGGTAGCGCTTGTCCGCCTCCAGGAGGAAAGGCGAGATCTTGGTGGCCTCGCCCAAGCACAGGGGCAGCAGCCCGCTGGCCAGGGGATCCAAGCTCCCGGTGTGTCCCGCCTTGCGGGCCAGGAACAGCCGCTTGACGGACTGCAGGGCGGCGTTGGAGGTCATGCCCACCGGCTTGTCCAGCAGCACGATGCCGTCCACCGCCCGGCCTCTGGCACGTCGGCGTCCCACCTCGCGCTCACTCCTCCTTTGATCCCTGGGACAACCCCCTGGACGCCCCCTCCGGCCCAGAGCCCCCCCCGCCCGCCGGACGGTCCCCGGCGAGGGCATCCAGGAGCTCGGTCACCCGGCGTCCCCGCTCCAAGGCGGTATCGTGCAGGAACCGCAGCTCCGGGGTAACCCGGGCCACGATGCGCTGCCCCAGCAGGTGGCGCAGATAGCCGGCGGCTCGGTTGAGGATGGCCGCCGCCTCCTCAGGACCCCCACCCCCCAGGACGGTGAAGTGGACCTTGGCGTGGGCCAGGTCCCGAGAGAGCTCCACCCGGGAGATGCTCACCATCCCCAGACGGGGGTCCCGAAGCTCCTTGTGAATAAGCTCGGCCAGCTCCCGGGCGATCTGCGCCCCCAGGCGCTGGGTGCGGCTGAATTCCCTGGGCACGGGGCTCCTCCAGGCGAGGGGTGCGGCGCAGCGGGGCTCACAGCTCCCGGGCCACCTCCACCCGCTCGTAAACCTCGATCAGGTCCCCGGGTCGCACATCGTTGTAGTCCTTGACGGCGATGCCGCACTCCAGGCCCGCGCGCACCTCGTTGACGTCCTCCTTGTAGCGGCGCAGGGACTCCAGCCTCCCCTCGAAAATGACCACATTGTCACGCAGCACACGGATGGGGTTGTTCCGCTTGACCACCCCCTCCTTGACCAGGCACCCGGCCACAGCGCCGAACTTGGGCGAGCGGAAGACCTCCCGCACCTCGGCCAAGCCGATGATGCGCTCCTTGACCTCGGGGGCCAGCAGCCCGGAGAGGGTCTGCTTGATGTCGTCGATGACCTCGTAGATGACACTGTAGTAGCGCAGCTCCAGGCCCCGGCCCTCGGCCAGGCGTCGGGCAGCGGCGTCGGCGCGGACGTTGAAACCGATGAGCACTGCCCCCGAGGCCAAAGCCAGGTTCACGTCCGATTCGGTGATGGCCCCCACCCCTGTGCCCACCAGCTTGACCTGCACCTCGTCGGTGGACAGGCGGGCGAGGGCATCGCGCAGGGCCTCCAGGGAGCCCTGGACATCGGCTTTGAGGACCACGTTCAGGGTATGGGCCGCGCCCTGCTTCATCTGGTCGAAGATGTCCTTGAGGCTGGTGGCCTGCTCGGCGGCCTGCTGCTCCCGACGCTTGCGCCGCCGGTGCTCGGCGATCTCCCGAGCCTTGCGCTCGTCCTCCAGGACCACGGCGGTATCCCCCGCCTCCGGAGTCCCCGACAGGCCCAGGACCTGCACCGGCATGGAAGGGCTGGCCTCCTTCACCGCGCGCCCGGTCTCGTCGAACAGGGCCCGCACCCGGCCGTACTCCTGCCCCGCCAGCAGCACGTCGCCCTCATGCAGGGTGCCCTGCTGCACCAGGACGGTGGCCATCGGGCCCCGCCCCTTGTCCAGGGTGGACTCGATGACCACCCCCACCGCCGGGGCCTCGCGCACCGCCTTGAGCTCCATCACCTCGGCCTGCAGGAGGATGGCCTCGAGCAGCTCGTCCACACCTTGGCCGGTCTTGGCCGAGACGTTGACGAACATGGTCTCCCCGCCCCAGTCCTCGGGGATGATCTCGTGCTGGGCCAGCTCGTTGCGCACCCGCTCCGGATCGGCCTCAGGCTTGTCGATCTTGTTCACCGCCACCACCAGGGGCACGTCCGCCGCCTTGGCGTGCTGGATGGCCTCCACGGTCTGCGGCATGACCCCGTCGTCGGCAGCCACCACCAGGACCACGATATCGGTGACCTTGGCCCCACGGGCCCGCATGGCGGTGAAGGCCTCGTGCCCCGGGGTATCCAGGAAGGTGATCGCGCCCTTGCCCGTGGTGACGTGATAGGCCCCGATATGCTGGGTGATACCGCCGGCCTCCCCCGCAGCCACCCGAGTACGCCGAATGTAGTCCAGGAGGGAGGTCTTGCCGTGATCCACGTGGCCCATGATGGTGACCACCGGCGGGCGCGGGAGGGCCTCACCCTCGGCCCTCCGCATGACCTCGGCCACCAAGGCCTCGTAATCGTCCTCCCGCTGGGGCTTGGCGATGTGCCCCATCTCCTCCACCACCAGCACGGCGGTGTCCTGATCCAGGCTCTGGTTGATGGTGGCCATGACCCCCATCTGCATGAGGGTCTTGATCACCTCGGCGGCCTTGACGGACATGCGCTGGGCCAGCTCACCCACGGTGATGGTCTCCGGCACCACCACCTCGCGCACGATGGGCTGGGTGGGGCGCTCGAAGCCATGCTCGCCCCCGGTGCGGGTGATCCGCGCCGGCCGGGCCTTAGCCTTCTTGCGCCGGCCGGCCTTCTCCCCCGCCAGGTGCAGCTCCCGACGCCCGTAACGAGTGGCCCGCTCCTCACGCTCTTCCTCCCGGCGGCGCTCGCGTTCGCGTTCGCGCCGATCCGGGGCAGGTGGCGGGACGGCAACGGCGGCCGCCCGGGCCGCCTCCTCGGCCCGTCGGCGCTCTTCCTCGGCCCGCCGGCGGGCCTCCTCCTCGGCGCGGCGGCGCTCCTCCTCAGCAAGCCGGGCCCTAAGCTCCTCCTGGCGCGCCCGCTCGGCCTCCTCCTGGCGCATGCGCTCGGCGATCTGCCGCTCCACCTTGGCCGCCTCCTCGGCCACGGCCACGGCGCGCTTGACATAGGTGCGCCGCTTGCGCACCTCCACGCTCACCGTCTTGGCCCGGCCACGGGGGCCGCTCTGACGCAGCTCGCTGACGGTGCGCCGCTTGAGGGTGATGCGCTTGGGCTCGGCGGCAGCCTCTCCCGCCTCGCCGTGAGCCCGGCGCAGGTGCTGCAGGAGGCGCATCTTCTCCTGATCGGTGATGGGCTGATCCGCGGAACGGATGGGCGAGCCAGCCTGCTCCAACTGCGCCAGCAGGCGGTCCACCGGAATGCCCACCACCTCAGCGAACTGTCGCACGGTCACCTCAGCCATGGCGCTCACCCCTCGCTACCGCCCCGGGGCGCGACGGCCCGCACCGCCTCGCCGGCTGTCCCAGGGGCCCCCTCCGACGCCCGCCCGCCGCCGTCGGCCGCCGGGGACCCGCCATCGGCCTCCGCCCGGCCGCCCTCCTCACCACCGACCACACGACCCTCCTCGAACCACGGGGCCCGGGCCGCCAGGATGATCCGGCTAGCCCGCTCCTCGTCCACCAGGTCGCCGGCCAGCTCCCGGAGCTCGTCCACGGCCAGCTCGGCCAGATCCTCACGGCTCACCACCCCGTGCTCGGCCAGCTTGAAGGCCAGCTCCCGGTCCATCCCCTCCAGCGCGAGCAGCTCCTGCGCGGACTCCTGGATCTTCTCCTCCGAGGCGATGGCCCGGGTCAGGAGCACGTCGCGGGCACGGTTGCGCAGCTCCTCCACGATCGCCTCGTCGAACTCCTCGATGGCCAGCAGCTCCTGCACCGGCACGTAGGCCACCTCCTCGATGCTGGAGAAGCCCTCCTGGACCAGGATGGCGGCCACCTCCTCGTCCACATCCAGCTGCTCCATGAAGGTGCGCTGCAGGGCCTGGGCCTCGCGTTCGGCCTTCTCCTCGGCCTCGGCCTCGGTCATGACGTTGAGCTGCCACCCGGTAAGCTGGCTGGCCAAGCGCACGTTCTGCCCGCCGCGCCCGATGGCCTGGGACAGGCTCTCCTCGGCCACGGCCACGTCCATGCTGTGGGTGTCCTCATCCACCACGATGGACTTGACCTCCGCGGGGGACATGGCGTTGATGACGAACTGAGCCGGGTTCTCATCGTAGAGGATCACATCGATGAGCTCCCCGGCGAGCTCGTTGGAGACGGCCTGCACCCGTGAGCCGCGCATCCCCACGCAGGCCCCCACGGGGTCGATGCGCGGGTCGTTGGAGCGCACCGCCACCTTCGCCCGCACGCCAGGGTCGCGGGCCGCGGCCACGATCTCCACCAAACCCTCCCCGGCCTCGGGGACCTCCAGCTTGAACAGCTCGATAAGAAACTCGGGGGCGGTGCGCGAGACCAGGAGCTGGGGGCCGCGGGCCTCCGGCTGCACGGCCTCCAGCCAGCCCCGGAGGCGGTCGCCCGGGCGCACCGTGTCACGGGGAATCATGCGGTCCCGGGGGATGATGGCCTCAGCGTTCCCGCCGAGATCCAGGGTGACGTTGCCACGCTCGACGCGCTTGACGATGCCGGTGACCAGCTCGCCCACGCGGTCCTTGTAGGCCTCCACCACCTGGGCACGCTCGGCATCGCGCACCTTCTGCACGATGACCTGCTTGGCGGTCTGGGCAGCGATGCGGCCGAAGGCCACCGACTCCATGGGCTCCTCCACAAAGCCCCCCACTTCAGCCTGCGGGTCCCTCTTACGAGCCTCGCTGAGGTGCATCTGGCGCGCCGGGGCCTCCAGCTCGGCCTCGTCCGGCAGCACCTCCCAACGCCGGAAGGTGCTGTACTCGCCGCTGGCGCGGTCGACCTGCACACGCACGTCGATCTCGCCGCCATGGCGCTTCTTGGTGGCCGTGGCCAGAGCCGTCTCGATGGCGTCGAAGATCACCTCCTTATCCACGCCCTTCTCGTTGGAGACGGCCTCCACCACCATCAGGATGTCCTTGCCACTCATCGCCTCGCTCGCCTCGTCCTTCCCGGCCTTGCTCAGCGGCGCCGCCCGCGCCCGCCCTGGGATCCACCGAACCCCACCTCGGGCACCAGCCGCGCGCTCTCGATCTCCTCCAGCTCCAGGCTCAGCTCCCGCCCATCCTCCAGGATCAGGCGCACCCGCCTGCCCTCCTCCAGACCCTGCAGGATGCCGGCTAGGCGTCGGCGCCCCCCCAGAGGCTGCAGCAGGCGGAGCCGGACGCGCCGCCCGGCAAAGCGGGCGTAGTCGCGCGCCTTGAACAGCGGGCGGTCCAGGCCGGGCGAGGAGACCTCCAGGTGATAGCTCCCCGGGATCGGGTCTTCCACATCCAGCACCCCGCTGACCTGGTGGCTGACCCGCTCGCAGTCCTCGACCGTCACCCCACCGGGCAGGTCGATGTAGACCCGCAGCAGGGCGCTGCGACCACCGACCCGGTACTCCACCCCCACCAGGTCGTAGCCGAGCCCGGTGACCACCGGCTCAATGAGGGCCTCTAGGGCCCTATCCATGCTCGCCTTGGGCATGACCTTCCCGAGGCCCACCGCACGCCGGTCCGGTCCCCACAAACGAAAAAGTGGGCCGAAGGCCCACCCTCACGCTGCCCGCCGCGCCCCCCGGACCCCGCCCGCGGACGCCTGTTCCACGCGCTCCCGGCCCGAGAGGCGCCGGGCCTCCCCGTGAGGGCCTGCGCCCCGGGGGGCCCCGCGACGCCCAGATCACCGAACCAACAATAAAGCCCCGCTTGCCCGGGGCTGCCTCAGCTCGTCCTCACGAGCGCCGGTCTGGTAGCGGGGGCAGGATTTGAACCTGCGACCTTCGGGTTATGAGCCCGACGAGCTGCCAGACTGCTCCACCCCGCATCAACGGGTTGTAAGAATAGCAGAGCCTTCCGGGGCCATCAAGCGCCGGGACGCGCCGCGAGGAGCAGCGCGTAGGCCAGCGCATAGCCCTCCTCGTCCGCGATGCTTAGATGCCCCTCTCCCACCCCCAGTTCCCGGAACAGAGCCCGGGCCCGCGGCCCGGGCCGCAACACCGGCCGGCCCCTGGCATCGTGTCCCACCGCCAGATCTCGCGGGCCCACCCCCCGGAAACCGGTGCCCAGGGCCTTGGCCACAGCCTCCTTGGCGGCGAAGCGCCGAGCCAGAAAACGGGCCGGGTGACGGTCGCGCCGAAAGTCGGCCAGCTCCTCAGGACTAAGCAGGCGGCGGGCTAGGCGCTCGCCGTGTCGGGCCAAAGCGCGCTCCATGCGGGCGATGCGCACCAGATCCGCGCCGACACCGAAGACGGCGGCCCTCATCGCCGGGCCTCCTCCATCAGGCGCTTCATCTCCCGTACCGCCTCGCCCAGCCCGGTAAACAGAGCCCGCGCTACGATGGCATGCCCGATGTTGAGTTCCCGAACCGGGGGCAGGGCCGCCACGGGCTGCACGTTGCGGTAGTGCAGCCCGTGACCGGCGTGCACCCGCAGCCCGGCGGCCTGGGCCAGGCCGGCGGCCCGGGCCAGGCGCTCCAGCTCTCGCGCCCTGGCCTCGGGGTCCCGGGCCTCGGCATAGTGGCCGGTGTGCAGCTCCACCACGGGGGCTCCCACCTCGGCGGCGGCCTCCACCTGGCGGGGATCGGCATCGATAAACAGGGAGACCCGGATCCCGGCCTCGGCCAGCCTGGCGCAGGCCTCGCGCAACCGTCCCCGCTGGCCAGCCACGTCCAGCCCCCCCTCGGTGGTAAGCTCCTCCCGCCGCTCGGGCACCAGGCAGCAGTCTTCCGGCCGCAGGCGCTCGGCCACGGCCAGCATCTCCTCGGTGACGGCCATCTCCAGATTGAGGCGGGTCTGGACCACCTGCCTGAGCAGCGCCACATCCCGGTCCTGGATGTGCCGGCGGTCCTCACGCAGGTGCACGGTGACGGCATCGGCCCCAGCGCGCTCGGCCTCCAAGGCCGCCTCCACCGGCTCGGGATAGGGCGTGCCCCGCGCCTGGCGCAGGGTGGCCACGTGGTCGATGTTGACGCCCAGCAGGATCTGCCGCTCCACCTCAGGCTCCCTCCCGTAGAGCAGGCCCCGGGGCAACCATCGGCAGAGCCCCAAAGAGCTCCCGGCTGCGTAGGGGGCGCTCCCCCAGACAGCGGCCCAAGGCAGCCCGCAGCAGGGCCTTGGCCGCCGGGAGGGCCGCGTCCCCTACCCGCCCCCGCTGCAGCTCCAGCAGCAAGGCGCCGGAGACCGGCACGCTCCCCCGGGGCGCCGGCTCTCCCGGGGCCAGGGGCAGGGGCCCCCGTGCCGGATCATAGGCATAACGCCCTTCAGGCACCAGGGGCGCGCCGCCAGCGTCTCGGTCCAGGAGCAGGCCGTAGCCCAGCTCCCGGAGCAGCTGCAGCTCAAACAGGCGCAGCACCCGCTCCCGGACCCGCTCCCCGCCGGCGACCGCCAAGCCGCGCAAGGCCTCGCCGTAGGTCCGGTGCAGCCCGGGGTGGGGGTCGTGCCGGTGGAGCAAACGCACCAGAAGCTCGTTGAGGTAGAGCCCGCACCAGAGAGCCCGACCCGCCAGGGGCAGAGGCGGGGCGGCGGGCTCGGCGCCGGTGAGGGTGCCCAGCTCCCCACGGAGGCTCCAGGACAGGAGCAGGAGCCGGAAGGGCTGAAGCAGGCCCTGCCAGGCCGAGCGGGGCCGGCGGGCGCCCCGGGCCACCAGGGCGAGCCGGCCATGGCCGGCGGTGAGCACCTCCAGCAGGAGGCTGGTCTCCCGGTAGGGCCTGCGGTGCAGCACCCACCCCTCCTCCAGGCGCACCCGCTCGGCCATGCCTCACCCTTCGGCGCCGTCTCCCCAATCAGTCCTCGATCCCCAGACGCCGCACCCAGCGTTCGTCGTCGGACCAGCCCTCGCGCACCCGCACCCAGAGCTCCAGGTGCACCCGGCGGCCGAAGAGCTGCTCCATCTCCAGACGGGCCCGGCGCCCCACCTCCTTGAGCATGGCCCCGCCCTTGCCGATGACGATGGGCTTGTGGCTCTCGCGCTCGACCCAGATCACGGCGTGGACGTGGAGCCGCTCCCCCTCCTCCCGCATGGACTCCACCGCCACGGCCACCCGGTAGGGCAGCTCCTCGCCCAGGCGGCGCATGAGCTGCTCGCGCACCAGCTCGGCGGCCAGGAAGGCCGGATCGCGGTCAGTGCACTGGCCAGGGGGAAAGAGAGGCGGGCCCTCGGGCAGAAGGCGCCGCACCTCTCCCTTGAGGCGATCGAGGTTGGTTCCCCGGGCGGCGGAGACAGGCACGATGGCCTCGAAGGCGGCGCGTCGGGAGAGCTCGTCCAGATAGGGCAGGAGCCGACGCTTGTCGGGGACGCGGTCCACCTTGTTGACCGCGGCCACCAAGGGCACGGGTCGGCCCTCCGGGCCGCGGGCCTTCCGGGCCAGGGCCAGGATCCCCTCGTCCAGCTCCGTCCAGCGCAGGGCCTCCACCACCAAGAGGATCAGGTCCACGTCCCCCAGGGTGGCCTGGGCGGCCCGGACCATGGCCCGGTTGAGGGCCCGCCCCAGCCCCCGGCCCCGGGGCCGGTGCCAACCAGGGGTGTCCACGTAGATGGCCTGATAGTCCTGGCCAGTCTCCACCCCCCGGATGCGGTGGCGGGTGGTCTGGGGCTTGGGCGAGACGATGCTCACCTTCTGGCCCAGCAGGGCGTTGAGCAAGGTGGACTTGCCCACGTTGGGGCGGCCCGCCAAGGCCACGAAGCCGCAGCGGAAGCCGGGCGCAGCCTGACCGGGCAACAGCCCCCCGTCCCCGCCAGGGCCCGTCACGGGCGGCTCAGCCACGGCCCTCCTCCTGCGAGGGGCCTTCCTGCCCGCCACCCTCGAGCTGCTCCAGCACCCGCCGGGCCGCCTCCTGCTCGGCGGCGCGGCGGCTGGAGCCCTGCCCCTCGGCACCGAGGGCCGCATCCTGCAGCTCGCATCGGACACGGAAGCTGCGGGCGTGGTCCTGGCCCTGGCTCGCGAGCAGGCGGTACACCGGTAGGGGCCTCCCTCGGCCTTGGAGCCACTCCTGGAGACGGGTCTTGGGATCCTTGGGCACCGCTTCTGCATCCAGGCCGTCCAGGAGCGGTTCCAGGAGGCGGCGCACCAAGGCCCGCCCGGCCTCGCACCCACCATCCAGGTGCACCGCGCCCACCAAGGCCTCCACGGCCCCGGCCAGGATGGAGGCCCGGCGCCGCCCTCCACTCTTGAGCTCGCCCGGCCCCAGGCGCAGCAGGGGACCCAAACCCAGCTCGCCGGCCAGACGGGCCAGGGTGGTGCCCTGCACCAGATGCGCCCGCAGCCGCGTCAGGCACCCCTCATCCGCCTCGGGGAAGCGGTGATAGAGCAGCTCGGCCGCAAAGCCGTCCAACAAGCCGTCGCCCAGGAACTCCAGCCGCTCGTTGTGAGGGACGCCTGCGCTACGGTGGGTCAGGGCCGTCTCCAGCAAGCTGCGGCGCAAAAAACGATGGCCGAGCCGCCCCTCCAGGGCCCGCAAGGCGGCCTCTCGCTCCCCGCGACGCTCAGCCGCCATCCGCGGCACTGCTGGAACGCAGCTCCACCCGGTTGTCCGAGAAGCGGGCCACCAGGTCCAGGTTCCCCACCAGCGGCACCCGGGCCTCGTAGTCGATGCTGACCGTGGTGACCCCGCGGCGCCGCTCGATGCGAATGGCCTCCCGGTCCACGTGCTCGATGTCGTTGATATCCAGCCGCCGCAGGAGGGCCTCCAGGAGCTCCCCCTTGGAGGCCTCCCTCAGCCCGGGGTCCTCAGCCAGGGACCGCAGGACGCTGCGCACCTTGTAGGCCTCCAGGTAGAGCGGGACCACCCGGGCCAGGGCGAGGGCGGCAAAGGCGGCCACCGCCAAGGCCAGCACCAGGCCTAGGAAGGTCAGCCCCCGGGCCGGGGGGCGCGGGTGACGGCAGGACTGGGGCATCGCGGCTCCTCCAACGTGTCAGGCCCCGGAGGGGGTCCGCAAACCATGCCGCGGCCCGGGCGGCCGAATCAACCCCCCCGTCCCGCCTCTCACCGGATGCCGGTGCCGATGCGGCTCCAGTTGATCCTGTCCTGGCGCCCGTCCCAGCTCATCCACACCAGCACCGCCTTGCCGACCAGGTAGCTCTCGGGCACGAAGCCCCAGGCGCGGCTGTCGTTGCTGTTGTCCCGGTTGTCCCCCATGACGAAGTAGCTGCCTTCGGGCACCCACCACTCGCCCCGGTCCAGCCGCCCTCGGAAGCCGGGGTGCACCACGATGCGGTGGCTGCGCCCATCCAGGCGCTCCTCGCGCAGCTGCGCCGGCAGCTGCAGGCCGGTGGGCACCTCCAGGTAAGGGCCCAGGACGCGCTGGGGGGCGGGACGGCCGTTGATGTAGAGGGTCTTGTCCCGATAGACGATATGGTCACCCGGCAGCCCCACCACCCGCTTGATGTAGTCCGTGGAGGGATCCTCCGGATAGCGGAAGACCACCACGTCGCCGCGCTCCGGCTCACCCAGGTCCAGCACCTTGGTGCGCAGCACGGGCAGCCGGATCCCGTAGGCGAACTTGTTCACGAGGATGAAGTCGCCCACCCAAAGGGTGGGGATCATGGACCCGGACGGGATACGGAAGGGCTCCACCAGGAAGGAGCGCAGCAGCAGCACCACCAGGATCACGGGGAAGAAGGAGCGGGCGTACTCCACCAGCACCGGCTCGCGGAGCAGCCGCCGCCGCGCCTCCTCGTCCAGCGTCCCCTGGGCCTCGGCCCGCGCCAGGGCCTCCCGCCGTCGCGGGGCCCCCAGGCGCGCGTCCAGGAGCCAAACCAGCCCGCACAGGGCCAGGGCCAGCACCATCAACGTTTCGAAGTCCACATCGCCTCCTCAGCGCTTCTTGCCCTGGCCACCCACCTGGAGCACGGCCATGAAGGCCTCCTGGGGCACCTCCACCTGGCCGAGCTGCTTCATGCGCTTCTTGCCCTCCTTCTGCCGCTCCAGAAGCTTGCGCTTGCGGGTCACATCCCCCCCGTAGCACTTGGCGGTGACGTTCTTGCGCAAGGCCTTGATGGTCTGGCGGGCGATGACCTGGGAGCCGATGGCCGCCTGCAAGGCCACGTCGAAGAGCTGCCGGGGGATGACCTCCTTGAGGCGCTCCACCAGCTCCCGCCCCCGGCGATAGGCCTGGGAGCGGTGCACGATGAGGGAGAGGGCGTCCACCCGCTCGCCGTTGATGAGCACGTCCAGGCGCACCAGGTCCGCGGGCTGGAAGCGCGCGAAGGCGTAGTCCATGGAGGCATAGCCCCGGGAGACGGACTTGAGGCGGTCGAAGAAGTCTAGCACCACCTCGGCCATGGGCAGCTCGTAGGTCAGGGCCACCTGGCTGCCGTGAAACTGCATGCGCTTCTGCACCCCCCGGCGCTCCTCGCAAAGCTGGATGACCGGCCCCAGGTGCTGCTGGGGGACCAAGATCTGGGCGCTGAGGACGGGCTCGCGCATCTCCTGGATCTCCCCCGCAGGCGGCAGGCGAGCCGGGTTGTCCACCTGGAGCACCTCCCCCTTGCGGGTCAGGACCTCGTACACCACGGTGGGGGCGGTGGTGATGAGCGCTAGGCCGTACTCCCGCTCCAGGCGCTCCTGGACGATCTCCATGTGCAGCATCCCCAGGAAGCCGCAGCGGAAGCCGAAGCCGAGGGCCTGGGAGGTCTCGGGCTCGTAGAAGAGAGCCGCGTCGTTGAGGCGCAGCTTGGCCAGGGCCTCGCGCAGGTCCTCATAGTCCTCCGAGCGCACCGGATAGAGGCCGGCGAAGACCTGAGGCTTGACCTTGCGGAAGCCGGCCAGGGGCTCGGCGGCGGGACGCGCGGCGTGGGTGAGGGTGTCGCCCACCGGGGCCCCGTCCACCTCCTTGATGCCGGCGACGACGTAGCCCACCTCCCCGGCCTGCAGGGCCTCCCGGGGGCGGCGCCGGGGGGTGAAGATCCCCACCTCGCCCACCTCGTAGACCCGCCCCGTGGACATGACCCGGATGCGGTCCCCGGGGGCGATGCGCCCCTCCTTCACGCGCACCAAGGAGACCACCCCCAGGTAGGCGTCGAACCAGGAGTCCACGATGAGGGCCCGCAGCGGCTCCTCCGGGCCGCCCCGCGGCGGCGGGATGCGGGCCACGATGGCCTCGAGCAGCGCCTCCACCCCCTCGCCGGTCTTGGCGCTGACCAGCAGGGCGTCGCCGGCCTCGATGCCGATGAGGTCCTCGATCTCGGCCTTGACCCGCTCGGGGTCGGCCGTGGGCAGGTCGATCTTGTTGAGCACCGGCACCACCTCCAGCCCCTGGTCGATGGCCGTGTAGCAGTTGGCCAGGGTCTGGGCCTCCACCCCCTGGCTGGCGTCCACCACCAGCAGGGCCCCCTCGCAGGCGGCCAGGGAGCGGGAGACCTCGTAGGAGAAGTCCACGTGGCCCGGGGTGTCGATGAGGTTGAGGCGGTAGATCTCCCCGTCCCGCGCCCGGTAGTCCAGGGAGACGCACTGGGCCTTGATGGTGATGCCCCGCTCGCGCTCCAGGTCCATGGTGTCCAGGACCTGGTCGGCCATCTCCCGCTCGGGCAGCGCCCCGCAGCGCTGGATGAAGCGGTCGGCCAGGGTGGACTTGCCGTGGTCGATGTGGGCGATGATGGAGAAGTTGCGAATGCCTTTCATGATCGGCTGACGCAGGCCGCCTGCCCCGGGGCACGGCCCCGGGGCAGGCGGGAGGCGGCTCTCACCGCCTCTCCTCCGCCGGGATGCGCAGGGCCAGGAACAGGGGGCCGGCGTCACGCTCGACCAGGACGGACACGGCGCGCCCAGCGGGTAGCTCCTCCACCAGGCGTCGGAGCTGCTCGGCGCCCTCCACCGGCCGCTGGTCCAGCATGGTGATCCGGTCCCCAGGGCGCAGC
>WFXX01000006.1 GCA_015490395.1 Gammaproteobacteria bacterium
GTGTTCACCTCCTGCAGCAGGGGTGAACACGGTCGGGGGTGAGGGGGCCGTGCTCGGCCTCCCGGTAAAGGTGGCGCAGCACGCGGCCGGCCAGCTGCACAGGCCCGGCCTCGCCCACCACGCGGAAGCGGTTGCCCCGGCAGCTGACCGCCACCCCCAGGCGGCCCTCCACCTGGCGCAGGTGCTCGTTGAACTGCCCGCAGAGGTTGGCCAGGCGGTCGTTGTCCGCGGGCTCCAGGACGAAGTCGCAGGTTTGTGGCGCGCTCAAATCCGTAAGGGTGCAGGGGTCTTGGAACTACGATAATCCAACCGCGGGACCTTGACAATGGGCCGCCCCCCAAGAGGCGCCTCCCTGGGGATCCCCATGGGACCGGCGGGCAGCCTGCGGGTTCCGCGGCGCAAGCTCAACACGCGGCGCACAGGACATCGGGCTCGTCTAGCCCCACCAGCTCCCCCCGCAGGGAGTTGGGCAGGGCCTCGGTGATGCGCACCCGCACGAAGCGGCCGGCCAGCTCCCGGCCGGCACGGAAGTTCACCACGCGGTGGTTCTCGGTGCGCCCGGCCCACTCCCGGGGGTCACGCCGGGAGTGGCGCTCCACCAGCACCCGCTGCTCGGTGCCCACCATGGCCCGGGCGATGGCCTCCTCGCTGGCCCGCAGCCGCTCCTGAAGCCGGGCCAGGCGCTCCTTCTTGATCGCCTCCGGCACCTGGCCGGGCAGGGCCGCGGCGGGGGTGCCCGGGCGAGGGCTGTAGGCGAAGCTGAAGGAGCGGTCGAAGCCGATCTCCTCCACCAGGTCCAGGGTGGCCTGGAAGTCGGCCTCGGTCTCGCCGGGGAAGCCCACGATGAAATCCGAGGAGATGGCGATCCCCGGCCGGGCCTCGCGCAGGCGGCGGACCTTGGCCTTGTACTCCACCACCGTGTGGCCGCGCTTCATGGCTGCCAGGATGCGATCCGAGCCACTCTGCACCGGCAGGTGGATGTGACCGGCCAGCTGGGGCACCTCGGCGAAGGCCTCGATGAGCCGCTCGCCGAGGGCCACCGGGTGGGAGGTGGTGAAGCGGATGCGCCCGATGCCCTCCACTGCCGCCAGGTAGTGGATGAGCAGGGCCAGGTCGGCCTCCTCGCCGTCAGCGGTAGACCCCCGATAGGCGTTGACGTTCTGCCCCAGCAGGATCACCTCCCGCACCCCCTGGGCGGCCAGATCGGCCACCTCGGCCACCACGTCCTCCAGGGGGCGGCTGACCTCCTCGCCCCGGGTGTAGGGCACCACACAAAAGGTGCAGTAGCGGCTGCATCCCTCCATCACCGAGACGTAGGCCGTGGGGCCCTCGGCCCGGGGGGCGGGGAGGCGATCGAACTTCTCGATCTCCGGGAAGCTGACGTCCACCTGAGGCCGGCGTCGGGCCCGGGCCCGCTCCAGCAGCTCGGGCAGGCGGTGCAGGGTCTGGGGACCGAAGACCACGTCCACGTAGGGGGCACGGCGCAGCAGGGCCTCGCCCTCCTGGCTGGCCACGCAGCCGCCCACGGCGATGAGCACCTGCCCCGGGCGGCGTGCCTTGAGGGCGCGCCAGACCCCGAGCTGGGAGAAGACCTTCTCCTGAGCCTTCTCCCGCACCGAGCAGGTGTTGAGCACCAGGACCTCGGCCTCCTCCGGGTCCTCGGCCGGCTCCAGACCGCAGGCCTGCAGCAGGTCCGCCAGGCGGCCGGAGTCGTGCTCGTTCATCTGGCACCCGAAGGTGCGGATGTGGAAGCGGCGCATGCCTCGGGAATCGCCACCGGAAGGATGCCCCTAGTAGCCTACACGGGGCGCCAGCCTACCGCCAACCGTTCCTCGCCCCCGGGGCGCCACAGAAGCGGTGCACGGGTCTCGCCCCCTGGAGGGCTAGGGCGGTGCGGGCGCTCGCAGGCGAGGCGCCCAGGGAGGAGGAAGACTCCAACAGCCGCCAGACCGAGACCCTGGAGGGGCAGGGCGCGGGGGTGGGCGCCCACCCGGGCGACGACCATCGTCCGCCCATCGGTGGAGGCCGCTGCGGCGCGCACCCCCACTGGCTCTGGGTCGGGACCCGGGAACCCCAGCTCCCCATGCATGGGGTAGCACCGTGTCGGAGACCTCCTAGCACTCCAGGAAGAGGGCTGGGTCCGCTGACCCCACGGGATAGCGCCCATTTACGTCGGCGCCCTTGTCCTCGAGCGCCTCCTCCAACGGGCGTCGGGGTGCGCTCGCCGCGCTAGGCGGCGGCGTAGCAGCCACCCTGGCCGGCAGCGCAGGCGTCGATCTCGTCCTTCCCGGTGCTGCCCACCCACGCGGCGCCAAACAGGCCCCAGCTCCACGGCTGGGGCGGCGGCCGGCAGCGGGGCCTGCCCCCGCGTCCAGGCCGGCCAGCGCCGTCCGCTCCCGGTCCCGCCCCGAGGCCTGGGCTTGCTGGCCACGCGGCGCGGCACCCCGCTTAGACTTTAGGTGCGGAACTGGCCCACCAGCTGCTGCAGGCGGGCGGCCAGCTGGGAGAGCCGCTCGCCCGAGGCGGCGGTCTCGGCGCTCTCGGCGGCGGTCTGGCGGGCCACATCGGAGATGGCCACGATGTTGCGGTGGATCTCCTCCGCCACCCGGCTCTGCTGCTCGGCGGCGCTGGCGATCTGGCCGTTCATCTCGTTGATCACTGAGATGCGCTGGGCGATGGCCTCCAGGGCCTGGCCGGCC
>WFXX01000007.1 GCA_015490395.1 Gammaproteobacteria bacterium
GGAAGGGGGAGACCGAGGCCGCCGTACAGCCGTCCGGACGCAGTGGGGGGCGTCTGGGCCCGCTGGTGCGGGCCCGGCGCCAGGCCCGCCGCCTGGCCCTGCAGGCCCTGTACCAGTGGGAGCTCTCTGGCGACGAGGTGGGCGAGGTGGAGCGGCAGTTCCTGGCCGAGCACGACCTGCGCCGGGCCGACGTGGCCTACTTCCGGGACCTGCTGCGGGGTGTGGGCCGTCAGGCCGGGGAGCTGGACGGCCACCTGGCCCCTTGCCTGGACCGGCCCGTGGCCCAGCTGGATCCGGTGGAGCGGGCCATCCTGCGCCTGGGGGCCTGGGAGCTCCTGGCCCGCCCGGAGGTGCCCTACCGGGTGGTCATCGACGAGGCGGTGCGCCTGGCCAAGGACTTCGGCGCCGAGCAGAGCCACCGCTACGTCAACGGGGTGCTGGACCGGCTGGCCCGCCGCCTGCGGCCGGTGGAGACCGGCAGCCTCCCCTCCGGGGGCTGAGTGTCCGGGAGCCGTGGCCGTCTCCGAGCTCGAGCTGATCCGCCGCTGCTTCGAGCGGCGGCCCCTGCGCCCGGACGTGGCCCTGGGGGTGGGGGACGATGCCGCCCTGCTGCGCCCAGGGGAGGGGCTCCTGGCCGCGGCGGCCGACGCCCTGACCGAGGGCGTTCACTTCCCCCCGGGGACGGCTCCTGAGGCAGTGGGGCACAAGGCGTTGGCGGTGAACCTCAGCGACCTGGCGGCCATGGGGGCCGAGCCGGCTTGGGCCCTGCTGGCCCTGGGTCTTCCGGGGCCAGAGCTCGCCTGGACGGAGGGCTTCGCCCGGGGCTTCCTCGCCCTGGCCCGCTCCTGGTCGGTGGAGCTGGTGGGGGGGGACACGACACGCTCGCCGGTGCGCACCGCCGCCGTCACCGTGCTGGGGCGGGTGCCGGATGGCCAGGTTCTGCGCCGGGACGGGGCCCGCCCGGGGGACCTGGTCTGCGTCACGGGCACCCTGGGGGATGCGGCCCTGGCGCTTCGCCTCCTCCGCGAGGGGACGGCCCTCCATCCCTGGCTGCGCGCGCGCCTGGAGCGGCCCGTGCCCCGGTTGGCCGAGGGGCGGGCCCTGCGCGGCCTGGCCGGGGCCTGCATCGACCTCTCCGACGGGCTGGTGGCGGACCTGGGCCGCGTCCTGGAGGCCAGCGCGGGCGCGGCAGGCACGCCCCTCGCCGCCCGCATCGAGCTGCGCCGCCTGCCCGCCTCGTCCGCTTTCCGAGAGGCTGCCGCGGCCCTGGAGGGGTCGCGTTGCTGGGCCCTGCAGGCGGCGGGCGGCGACGACTACGAGCTCTGCTTCACCCTGCCAGCGGGGCGGCTCACCGAGGCCCGACGGCGTCTGGAGCCGCTGGGGACGCCGGTAACGGCGCTGGGCACGGTGGAGGCGACCCAGGCGGAGGAGGCGGGCGTGCACCTGCTGGACCCGGAGGGGCACCCCTGGCGCCCGCCGGCGCCCGGCTACGACGCCTTCTCCGGCCCAGGCGGGGAGGAGGGTCCTGAGCCCAAGGGCCCGTAGCGGGACCGACCGGCTGGCCCTGGCCCTGGCCCTGGGGCTGGGGCTAGGCCGGCTGCCCGTGGCGCCTGGCACCTGGGGCTCCCTGGGGGCCTTGCCCCTGGCCTGGCCCCTGCAGGGCGCGCCGGCCTGGGCCTGGGCCCTGGCGGTGGGTGCCGCGGCCGCGGTGGGGGTGTGGGCCTGCGGCCGGGCGGCCCGGCTCCTCGGGGAGCACGATCACCCGGCCATCGTCTGGGACGAGGTGGCCGGCTGTCTCCTGGCCCTGGCCTGGGCGCCCCCAGGGCTGGTCTGGACCCTAGCCGCCCTGGCCCTGTTCCGCCTGCTGGATGTCCTCAAGCCCTGGCCCCTCGCTTGGCTGGACCGCCGGGTGGGCGGAGGCTGGGGCATCGTGCTGGATGATCTGGCCGCCGGTCTGGCCGCCGGCCTGGCGCTGGCCAGCGCGGCGGCGTTGACGTCGCCCTAGCCCGCGGCGGCCCCGGCGGTGGCTCGTGCCAGGGGAGGCCACCTGCCGGCTTGGCCCCCGCCACAGCCCCACGGCCTCCGGAGCCAGAGGACCGGCCACGTGCTCCCCCTGGGCCTGGTCGCAGCCCAGGTGCCGCAGCAGGTCCAGGGCCTGGGCGCTCTCCACCCCCTCGGCCACCACCCGCCGGCCCATGTTGTGCCCCAGGTCGATGATGGAGCGCACGATGATCAGGTCCTCGTGGTTCTGCAGCATGTCCAGATGAAGGACTTGTCGATCTTGATCTCGTGCACCGGGAGCTGCTTCAGGTAGAAGAGTGAGGAGTAGCCGGTGCCGAAGTCGTCGATGGACAGCTGCACCCCCATGGCGGCCAGCCGGGAGAGGGTGCGCA
>WFXX01000008.1 GCA_015490395.1 Gammaproteobacteria bacterium
ATCCTGCGGGACCCCCCCGGACAGGATCCCTTCCGACGGGAAGGACGGGATCCCTCGCGCGGGACCCCTCACCCCATCCAGCGGCTCAGCAGCCGGTGCGCCCGCAGCACCCCACCCACGAAGCCCAGGGCGCCCAGGAGCAACATGAGCCACGGCCGGGTGCCCAGCCAGCCGTCCAGGAGATACCCCAGAAGGAAGCCCGTGACGGTGGCGGCGGCCAAGTGGGTACCCACTCCCGCGAGGAGCCACGCGGTGCCGCGCCCGGCCCGCGGCCCCTGGGCGCCGGCGCCGTCCTCTCCCGGCCGGCTGCCGCAACCCCCCGGCCCCGACGGAGGCGTGGCACGCTCCTTCACCACGGGGGTCCCCGATCCGGCGCGCAAGTATAGCTGCAGCCTTCCGAGCGCCGCAAGGGCGCCCGACGGGCCGGAACGACACGCTCAGCCCGCCCCTTCCCCAGCGCCGAGCCGCTCCAGAAGGCCATCCAGCTGCTCCAGGCTGGCATATTCGATGACCAAGCGACCGCGGCCGCGGGCGCGGTGCTCGATGCGCACCGGAGCCCCCAGGCGCTCGCCCAGCCACCGCTCCAGGCGGGCCACGTCCGGGTCCCGGGCGGGGGGGGCCGGCGGCGCCGAGGCCCCACCGCGGGCCAAGCGGCGCACCAGGCGCTCGGTCTCGCGCACCGAGAGCCCCTTGGCCGCCACCCGGGCGGCGGCCTCGCGCTGGGCCGCCCCGCTCAGCGCCAGCAGGGCCCGGGCGTGACCCATCTCCAAGGCCCCCTCCTCCACCAGGCGCTGCACCTCCGGCTCCAGCTCCAGCAGGCGCAGGAGGTTGCTCACCGCCGAGCGGGAGCGGCCCACGGCCTCGGCCGCCTCCTGGTGGGTCAGGCCGAACTCCTCCACCAGACGGGCCAGGGCCCGAGCCTGCTCCAGGGCGTTGAGGTCCTCGCGCTGGATGTTCTCGACGAGGGCCACGGCGGCGGCGGCGCGCGCATCCAGCTGCCGTACCACGGCAGGGATCTCCTGCAGGCCCGCCAGCTGGGCCGCCCGCCAGCGACGCTCGCCCGCCACCAGCTGATAGCCCCCCTCCGGGGCGGGGCGGACCACCACGGGCTGCACCACGCCTTGGGCTCGGATGGAGTCAGCCAGCTCCTGGAGGGCGGCGGGGTCGAAGCGGCGCCGGGGCTGGTCGGGCCCGGGCCGGATGAGATCCACCGGGATGCGCCGCAGCCCCCCCTCACGCCCTTCCTCGGGCCCCGATCCCGCTACCGAAGGGTGGGGGCCAGGAGCCGCGGGGCGCCCCCCCAGCAGGGCGTCCAGCCCCTTGCCCAGGCCGCGCTTGCGCGCCACGGTCCGCCCCCTCAGCCTCGGCCCGGGGCCACCAGCCCCTCCCGGGCCTCCCGCTCGGCGCGGCGCAGCATCTCGCCGGCCAGGGCCAGGTAGGCCTGGGCGCCCCGAGAGTGCCGGTCGTAAAGGAGGGCCGGGAGACCATGGCTAGGGGCCTCGGCCAGACGCACGTTGCGGGGCACCACGGTGCGGAAGACCCGGTCCCCGAAGTGGCTCACCAGCTGGGCGGAGACGTCCTGGGCTAGGTTGTTGCGGGGGTCGTACATGGTGCGCAACACCCCCTCCAGGCGCAGGCCCGGGTTGAGCACCCGCCGCACCTGCTCGATGGTCTCCAGCAGGGCGCTCAGCCCCTCCAGGGCGTAGTACTCGCACTGCATGGGGATCAGCACCGCGTCCGCCGCCACCAGGGCGTTGAGGGTGAGCATGTTGAGGGCCGGGGGGCAGTCGATGATGACGAAGTCGTAGCGCCCGGCCTCGGGCAGGAGGGCCTGGCGCAGCCGCCGCTCCCGGGCCTCGGCTTCCAGCAGCCCCACCTCGGCGGCGGTGAGGTCGGCGTTGGCGGGGGCCAACCAGTAGCCGGCCTCCCCCGCGGGCAGCACCACCTCGTGCAGGGGGACGCCGGCCATGAGCACCTCGTGCACCGTGCGCCCCAGGGCATGCTTGTCCACCCCGCTGCCGGTGGTGGCGTTGCCCTGGGGGTCCAGGTCCACCAGGAGGACCTGCCGGCGGGTGGCCGCCAGGGAGGCGGCCAGATTGACGCTGGTGGTGGTCTTGCCCACCCCGCCCTTCTGGTTGGCGACGGCCAGGATCCTGCCCACAGTCTGCCCCTGCGCTGCGCCGGCGGATTATAACGCCACCCCCCCGGCCACGCCCCCGAAGCCGCCGGGAGGGGGGCGCAGCAGGGCCAGGTGC
>WFXX01000009.1 GCA_015490395.1 Gammaproteobacteria bacterium
ATGTGTATAAGAGACAGATCATAGCCCCTCCCGCGCCCCCCTTCAGCCGCCCCGGAACGAGGTCGATAACCCTGCGGTGCCCTGCGGCATCCGTGCCCGGCCGTCCCAGGGAGGTGCCCATGGAGCTTCGCGACTATCTGCAGTTCATGGTGATGAAGAACGCCTCGGACCTCTACCTGACCGTGGGGGCCCTACCCACGGCCCGGGTGGAGGGGGCCCTCACGCCCCTGGAGGCCACGCCCCTGACCCCGGAGCGGACCCGGGAGATCGCTCACCAGATCATGGACGAACAGCAGCGGCGGGACTTCGAGCGCAACCCGGAGATGAACCTGGCGCTCTCGATCTCCGGGGTGGGGCGCTTCCGGGTGAACATCTTCCGCCAGCGGGGGCAGATCGGGCTGGTGATCCGGGCCATCAAGACCCACATCCCCGACTGGCGCAGCCTAGGCCTGCCGCCCATCCTCACCCGGCTGGTGATGCAAAAGCGCGGCCTGGTGCTCTTCGTGGGCGGCACCGGCTCGGGCAAGTCCACCTCCCTGGCCTCCCTCATCGACTACCGCAACAGCCGCGCCGCAGGGCACATCATCACCATCGAGGACCCCATCGAGTTCATGCACACCCACAAGAAGTCCATCGTCAACCAGCGGGAGGTGGGGGTAGACACCCTGAGCTACGAGGAGGCTCTCAAGAACGCCCTGCGCCAAGCCCCGGACGTGATCCTCATCGGCGAGATCCGCTCCCGGGAGACCATGGAGTACGCCATCGCCTTCGCCGAGACCGGGCACCTGTGCCTGTCCACCCTGCACGCGAACAACGCCAACCAGGCCCTGGACCGGATCATCAACTTCTTTCCCGAGGAGAAGCGCCGCCAGGTTCTGCTGGACCTGTCCCTGAACCTGCGGGGCATCGTCTCCCAGCGCCTCATCCCCACCGTGGACGGCAGGCGCACCGTGGCCGTGGAGGTGCTGCTGGGCACGCCCCTGGTGAGCGACCTCATCCTCAAGGGCGAGGTGCACAAGCTCAAGGAGGTGATGGAGAAGTCGGAGAACCTGGGGATGCAGACCTTCGACACGGCCCTCTACCGGCTCTACAAGGAGGGTCGCATCAGCCTGGAGGAGGCCCTGCGCAACGCCGACTCGCAGAACAACCTGCGCCTGCGCATCAGCCTGGAGGAGCGGGGCCCCCGCGAGGCCCCGGCGGCGCAACCGGCGCCCGCGGCCGGAGCCCCGGGGACCGGCGGGGGCCTCAGCCTGGAGCCGGCCGACGAGTGAGCCCCCTCAGCCTCTCCCCGTCCCCCTGCCCAAGTGGCTGAGGCGGGCGGTGGCGGCCTCGATCCAGGCCTCGGCCTCGGCCATGATCTCCGCCCCACGGCGCCCCCGGGCCTCGATGACCGGCCCCACGGCCACCCGGATCACCCCCTCGCGCTTGACCAGGCCCCGCCGGGGCCAGTACTCGCCGGCGTTGTGGGCCACGGGCACCACGGGGGCGCCGGTGTGCTCGGCCAGCAGGCCGCCTCCCAGGCCGTAGCGGCGCCGCTGGCCCGGCGGGACCCGGGTCCCCTCGGGGAAGACGATGACCCAGCGGCCCTGGGCCAGGCGGCGCCGGCCGGCGGCCAGGAGCCGGCGCACGGCCTCGCGCCCGGCCTTGCGGTCGATGGCGATGGGCTCCAGCAGGGCCAGCCCCCAGCCGAAGAAGGGGATCCAGAGCAGCTCCCGCTTCAGCACCCAGGTCTGGGGGGGGAGGATGAGCTGGAACAGCAGGGTCTCGAAGGCCGACTGGTGCTTGCTGAGCACCACCGCCGGCCCCGGGGGCAGGCGCTCCAGGCCCTCCACCCGCCAGCGCAGGCCGCAGGTGCGGCGCAGCCACCAGAGGTTGAAGCGGCTCCAGCGGGTGATGAAGGCATAGCGCCAGCGCCAGGGCAGGGGAGCGGTGGCCAGGGAGGCCAGGGCGAAGGCCACCGTGGCCGCGGCCTGCCCGGCGGCGAAGAGCAGCGAGCCGGCCACGCGCCGCCGCCCCGGGGCCTCCTCCGGCGGGGGCGGCCCGGGCAGGCCCGGCGGGAGCGGCTCAGCCGGCATCCCCCTCCGGCCCCCCTCCCGGCGCATCCCGCCGGGCCGCCTCCCGGGCCAGGACCTCGGCCGCCTCCGCCAGGTCCCGGTAGACCTCCACCCCCTCCAGACCCTCGCCGGCCTCCAGGGTGGCCCGCCCCATCCTGGTGCTCACCGGCAAGGGGCGGGCCCCCAC
>WFXX01000010.1 GCA_015490395.1 Gammaproteobacteria bacterium
CTCCCGGGGCGGCGGTGCCCCCAAGGTTGTTCACCGCAATGGTATAGGAGGCTGTGTTGTCCGGGTTGAAGGTCTCCGTGCCCTTGTCAGCGGGCTGGGCGTCTGCCCTGACCAGCACGTCCCCGGTTTGGCTGGGGGTGATGGTCACCCGCACCCGACGCTCCACCAAGGCGGGGATGTCGCCCAGGTCGCAGCTGAAGCTGGGCTCGCCGGCCACATCAGGGGCGCAGCTACCGTTGCCCGCGGCTTCCACCGGATTGGTGGCCAGCTCCACCGTGGGGGGGAGGCTCACCTTGAGGGTCACACCCACCGCGGTGGAAGGCCCCTTGTTGGTCACGGTGACGTCGAAGGCCACCTGGGTGCCGCCGGGCAGGGCGAGGATCTTCACCTCCTGGGCGGGGATGTGGGTGACCAGGTCCACCAGGTTGGCGCTGGGGGCCCCGGCAGCCGCGATCTCGTAGGCACCGATGTCGCAGACTCCGGCGACCTTGTCGCGCAGCATGCCGCGCTGGTCCACCGAGGGGCAGCGCCCGTTGTCACCGGCGTCCTGGGCTACCGAGGCCGGGTCCAGGGCAAAGAGCAGCTGATCGTAGCCATCGCCCGCCGGGAGGGTAAGGCTCGTGAACAGGGGCTGGCCGCCCGGTGTCACTTGCAGGTCCGTGGGCTGATCGATGCAGGTGCTGGCGTTGATCTCCAGGTTATGGCCCAGGGAGTCGTGGAGCCGCAGCGTGCCCCCCCCGGGAAGGCCTGGGTTGGGGTTGCAGTTGGCCTGGGGCGGGTTGGCCGTGTTGCCCACGATGGTGTTGGCCAGGGTGGTGCGCACCAGCTGCCGGATGGCCCCTGAGGCGTCAATCTCGTAGGCCCCGCTGGCGCACACGTCATTGGGTGGATCCTGCTTCTTGGTGCCGCAGGTGAAGATCTGGGCGCTGGAGGGGCTGGGGTTGTCCAGGAGGGTGCTGTTGGTGATGTCCAAGGTGCCGCTGTTGCGCAGGGCGCTGCCCTCGGCCGCCTGGTTGCCGTGCAGGGTGCTGTTGACCAGCCCTAGGCTTCCCTGGCCGGGGGCCTCCACCGAGGCGGCCCCGCCCCCGAGGGCGGCCCGGTTGCCCACCAGGGCGCTCTGGCTGACGTCGGCGGGGGCGGTGGTGTCCAGCCCGCCGCCCAGCTGGCCGCTCTCGTTGCCCCGGATCACGGAGCGGGTGACCACCAGGCCGCCGCGTACGTGGGCGATGCCGCCGCCGTTGAAGGCCGCCCGGTTGCCCTCGATAAGGCTCAGGTCCACGGCCACCGAGCCGTAGGTATTGAAGATGCCGCCACCGGAACCACCCTGGTTGGCCACCGGATCGCCATTGGCGTCCAGGGTCTGCGCGCGGTTGTTGCGAACCACGCTGTTGACCATGGTGAGGCGGGCCGGCTCGTTGCTCAGCCGGCTGCCTTCGTTCAGGATGCCGCCGCCACCGCCCTGCGCCATGTGGCCAAAGGCCACGTTGCCCTCCACCACGCTGCCCTCGAGCCGCAGGGTACCGAAGTTGGCGACGCCCCCACCGCGGGGGGCCTGGCCCGCTGCCACCACGACCTGCTCCAGGGTCAGCATACCCTCGTTGCGAGCCACGCCGCCTTCCTCGCCAGCCATGTGCCCGTCCCGGAGGGTGAGGTTGCGCACGACCACCGTCCCCGAGAGCACCTCCAGCACTCGGGAGCCGCTGGCCGCGGTAACCGCCACGTCCCCGGGCGCGGCGCCGAGGCCTTCCAGGGTCAGGTCCCCGGCGACGTCCAGGTCGCCGGTGAGGCCCTGGTCCTCGTCGGCGATGCCGGCGGCATCGGGCAGGGTGAGGGCGTAGGTGCCCGCTGGCACCTGCACGGTGTCGGGGCCTGGGTTCTGGTTGGCGTAGAGGATGGCCGCCCGCAGGCTGCAGGTGCCGCCGCTGGCGCAGCCGGCGGTGTCGGTGCCGTCGGCCGTGGTGTTGACCTGAATGGTAGCAGCGGAGGCCGCAGAGAGGCCCGCCGCCAACGCCGCCCCCAGCAGGGCTACTGGGAGCGCCCGGCAGGCGCCCCGCCGTCCGGCCCCGGAAGGTTCCGCCGGGGCCCCCACCGCCCCGGCCCGGTGTCGGGCTCGCTCACGCATCGCTCACCCCGTTTGCAGAGGCGCCCTGGGGCGCCGCCGGTGACTCTCAGCGCCTCGGCTCCATGCCCGCAGGCGGGAGCGCCCGCCTGCCGATCGGCCCATAGGGCTTTGTCGGCCGCTGAGGCCGACCCTTGACCC
>WFXX01000011.1 GCA_015490395.1 Gammaproteobacteria bacterium
CCTCCAGCAGCACCTGCAGCCCTCCCCGTCCCCGGCCGCGGCCGGGCAGCGCCCGCGCCGCGGCCACCACCCCCTGCACCAAGACCTCCTTGCCGGGCAGCAGCCGGTCCAGGGGATGGAGCCGGGTGCGGTCCTCGTAGCGCAGGGGGCGGTGGAGGAGCAGGTCGAAGGTCCGGCGCAGGCCCAGCCGGTGCAGGCGGGCCGCCAGCCGCGGCCCCACCCCCGGGAGCCCCTCCACAGGCGCCAACAGCCAGGAGGGCTCGCGCGGAACGGCGCCTGCGGCAGGCAGGCCGGCCACGGCCGCCGGAGGGGGCCTCAGCCCTCCTCGCCCCGCCGGGCGCCCAGGTGGAGGATGGCATCCACCTCCACCGCCGCCCCCTTGGGCAGGGCGGCCACCCCCACAGCGGCCCGGGCGGGATAGGGCTCGCGGAAGTACTCGGCCATGACCTGGTTCACCAAGGCGAAGTGGTCCAGGTCGGTGAGGTACACCGTGAGCCGCACCACGTCCTCCAGCCCACCGCCGGCGGCTTCGGCCACCGCCTTGAGGTTCTCAAAGACCCGCCGGATCTGCTCCACCATGGGCCCTTCCACCAGCTCCATGGTGGCTGGATCCAGGGGGATCTGCCCGGAGAGGTAGACCACCTCCCCCACGCGCACGGCTTGGGAATAGGTGCCGATGGCGGCGGGGGCGCGATCGGTCTGGACGATGCTGCGCGCCATGCCGGCTCCCGAGGCTCCCGGCCCGTCAGCCGCGCACACGGCTGATGCGGGCCACCAGATCGATGGAGCGGAGGCGGCGCATGATGCGAGCCAGGTGGCGCCGGCTGTGCACCTCCACGACGAAGCGCAGGGTGCTGTAGCGGCCGTCCCGCTCCTCCATGGTCACATTGTCGATGTTGGCCTCGCACTCCGCAATGGCCGCCGCCACCGTGGCCAGGGCCCCGCGGCGGTTGACCACGTCCACGCGGATCTCCACGGGGAACTCGCCGCGCACCTCGCTCTCCCAGGCCACGTCGATCCAGCGCTCGGGGCGGTTGCGGAACTCGGCCAGGTTCCGGCAACCCTCGGTGTGGATGACGATGCCCCGCCCGGCCGTGACCAGCCCCACGATAGGATCGCCCGGGATGGGCCAGCAGCACTTGGCAAACTGCACCACCAAGCCCTCGGTGCCGCGGATGGCCAGAGGGCGGGGCGCCTCACCTCGGATAGGACCCCGCAGCCAGCCAGGCACGTAGCGCACCAGGGCCCGGCGCAGGCCCCGGGGCCGCGGCGGCCCGGAGCGGGCCCGCCGCCCCTCGCGCTCCTCCACCAGACGCCGGGCCACCAGGGCGGCCATGCGGTTGCCCAGCCCGATCTCCTCCAGGAGCCGATCCAGGGAATCGAGCTGCAGGGAGCGGGCCAACAGATCGAGCCGGGTAGCCGGGATCCGCTCCAGGCTCAGCCCGTAGGCCCCCAGGGCCCGGTCCAGGAGCCGCCGGCCCAGGTCCACCGCCTCCTCCCGGCGCAGGTTCTTGAGGTAGTGGCGGATGTTGGCCCGGGCCTTGCCGGTGACCACGAAGTTGAGCCAAGCGGGGTTGGGCCGGCCGTTGGGGGAGGTGATGATCTCCACGGTCTGGCCGTTGGCGAGCTGGGTGCGCAGGGGAGCGAGGCGGCGGTCGATCCGGGCCGCCACGCACCGGTTGCCCACGTCGGTGTGCACCGCGTAGGCGAAGTCCACCGCCGTGGCCCCCCGGGGCAGCTTCATGATCTCCCCCTTGGGCGTGAAGACGTAGACCTCGTCGGGGAAGAGGTCGATCTTGACGTGCTCCAGGAACTCCAGGGGATCGCCCGCGCTCTTCTGCATCTCCAGCAGGCCGCGCAGCCACTCCCGGGCCCGGGCCTGGGCCCCGACCTCCCCCCCCTCCCCGGACTTGTAGAGCCAGTGGGCCGCGATGCCCGCCTCGGCCACCCGGTCCATCTCCTCGGTGCGGATCTGGACCTCGATGGGCACCCCGTAGGGGCCGAAGAGCACCGTGTGCAAGGACTGGTAGCCGTTGCTCTTGGGGATGGCGATGTAGTCCTTGAAGCGCCCCGGCACCGGCTTGTACAAATTGTGCACGGCCCCCAGCACCCGGTAGCAGGTGTCCACCTTGTCCACCACGATGCGGAAGGCGTAGACGTCGAAGACCTCGGAGAAGGACAGCCCCTTGCGGCGCATCTTGCGGTAGATGCTGTAGAGGTGCTTCTCCCGGCCCAGCACCCGTCCAGGCAGGCCCTCGGCCCGCAGCCGCTCCTGGAGCACAGCCTGGATCTTGGCTACGATCTCCTTGCGGTTGCCCCGGGCCCGGCGCACCGCCTCGGCCAGCACCCGGTAGCGCATGGGATGGAGGGCGGCGAAGCCCAGGTCCTCCAGCTCCAGGCGGAAGGTGTTCATCCCCAGCCGGTGGGCCACGGGGACGTAGATCTCCAGGGTCTCGCGGGCGATGCGCCGCCGCCGCTCGGGGGGCAGGGCCCCCAGGGTACGCATGTTGTGCAGCCGGTCGGCGAGCTTGACCAGGATGACGCGGATATCCCGCACCATGGCCAGCATCATCTTGCGGAAGTTCTCCGCCTGGGCCTCGGCGCGGCTGGAGAAGCGGATCTGGGTGAGCTTGCTGACCCCGTCCACCAGGTCGGCCACCTCGCGGCCGAAGGCCTGCTCCAGCTCCTCCTTGGTGACGGGGGTGTCCTCCAGCACGTCGTGGAGGACCGCGGCCATGATGCTCTGATGGTCCATCCGCATCCCGGCCAGGATCTGCGCCACGGCCAGGGGATGGTGGACGTAGGGCTCGCCAGAGAGGCGGCGCTGGCCGGCATGGGCCCGGGCGGCGAAGGCGCAGGCGCGGCGAATCTCCTCCACCCGCGCCGGCTCCATGTAGCCGGCCACGGTGGCGCAGAGGCGCTCGGCGGGATCCTCCGGGCAGCGGCGCGGGGGGCCCGC
>WFXX01000012.1 GCA_015490395.1 Gammaproteobacteria bacterium
GGCCAGGGGCCTTGGGCCGGGTCGTGCCAGGCGCACCAGGCCAGATAGGCCACCTTGGGGGGCCGGTAGCCGAAGCGCAGCAGGTAGTAGAGGTGGAAGTCCTGCAGGGCATAGGGCCCCACCACCGTCTCGGTGCGCTGCACCGGCTGCCCCCCGGCCTCCCCGGGCACCAGCTCGGGGCTGATCTCGGTGGCCAGCACCTCCTCCAGCACCCGGGAGGCCTCGGGGCCCAGCCCGCCCCGCCGGGCTACCCAGCGGATGAGGTGCTGGACGAGGGTCTTGGGGACGCTGGCGTTGACGTGGTAGTGGGCCATGTGGTCCCCCACCCCGTAGGTGCACCAGCCCAGGGCCAGCTCGGACAGGTCCGAGGTCCCCACCACCAGGCCCCCGTGCCGGTTGGCCAGGCGGAACAGAAGCTGGGCCCGCTGCCCGGCCTGCACGTTCTCGAAGGTCACGTCATGCACCGGCCGCCCCTCGGCGAAGGGATGGCCGATGTCCCGCAGCACCTGCAGGCAGCCGGGGCGGATGTCGATCTCGCCGGCCTGCACGCCCAGGGCGGCCATCAGCCGCCGGGCCTGGCCCAGGGTGCGCTCCGTGGTGCCGAAGCCGGGCAGGGTGTAGGCCAGGATCCGCTCCCGGGGCCAGCCCAGCAGGTCGCAGGCCCGGGTGCAGACCAGCAAGGCCTGGGTGGAGTCCAGCCCGCCCGAGACCCCGATGACCATGCGCTCGATGCCGGCCGCCTCCAGGCGCCGGGCCAGCCCCTCGGCCTGGATGGCGTAGACCTCCTGGCAGCGCTCGTCCCGGCGGGCCGGGTCCGCGGGCACGAAGGGATAGCGCTCCACCGGCCGGGCCAGGGGCAGGAGGTCGCCCCCCGGTGGCTCCAGGCGGAATGGGATCCGGCGGAAGGCGGCCAGGCGCTCGGCGTGATGGCGGGCCGCCTCCTGGAAGCTGTTCTGGCGCAGCCGGTCTTGCAGGAGACGGTCCAGGTCCAGGTCCGCCACCGCCAGGCGGGGCTGGCGCGCGTAGCGCTCGGTCTCGGCCAGGAGGCCGGCGTTCTCGTAGATCATGCCGTGGCCGTCCCAGGCCAGGTCGGTGGTGGACTCGCCGCCGTCGGCGGCCGCGTACAGGTAGGCGGCGACGCAGCGTCCCGACTGGCTGGCCAGGAGCAGCCGCCGGTAGTCGTCCTTGGCCACCGTGGCGTTGGAGGCCGAGAGGTTGGCCAGCACCGTGGCCCCGGCCAGGGCCGCGTAGGTGGAGGGTGGCACCGGCACCCACAGGTCCTCGCAGACCTCCACGTGCAGCACCAGCTCGGGCCGGTCCTCGGCGGCGAAGAGGAGCTCGGGCCCGAAGGGCACCCGCTGCCCCAGGAGGGTGATCTCGGACACCGGGGCCCGCTCGGCAGGGGCAAACTGGCGCACCTCGTAGAACTCCCGGTAGCCGGGCAGATAGCTCTTGGGCACCAGCCCCAGGAGTCGTCCGTCCCGGAGCACGGCGGCGCAGTTGAACAGCCGGCCCTCCACCGCTACCGGCAGGCCCACCGCCGCCAGCACCGGCAGCCCCCGGGAGCCCTCCAGCACCCGGCCCAGGGCGGCCACGGCCGCATCCAGCAGGGCCTGCTGGTGGAACAGGTCCTCGCAGCTGTAGCCGGTCAGGCCCAGCTCCGGGAAGACGGCGAGGCGCGCTTCCCGTTCGGCGGCCTCGCGCAGCAGGGCCAGGGTGGCCTCGGCGTTGGTCGCCGGGTCGGCCAGGCGCACCCGGGGCACGCACACCGCCGCCCGCACGAAGCCGTGCCGGTAGGGGTTGAAGTAGCCCGCGGTCATGGCGGGGGAGCTTAGCGGATGGCCCGGTCCCCCGCCAGGATGGCGGCGGCTCGTCCAGGAGCTCGACCCTGTCCACGGTCGTTCCGGCCCGGGCGCCGAAGCGCCCGGGCCGGAGACGGTTCCGTGGGGGCGGTGCCACCGGCGGGAGCACCCCCCGGGGCCACCCTCAGGGCTCGATAAAAGCCAGGATGGCGTCCAGGCCGGAGCGGTCCAGGCGCACCGGGGCCGCCTCCCGCAGCACCGGCTTGGCCCGCCAGGCCACGGCCAGGCCGGCCCGGCGCAGCATGGGCAGGTCGTTGGCCCCGTCGCCGACGGCCACCACCTGCTCCGGGCGCAGGCCCCAGCGGTCGCACAGCTCCTCCAGGAAGGCGGCCTTGGCCCGGGCGTCCACCACAGGGCCCTCCAGCTCCCCGGTGAGCCGGCCCTCGCGCATCCCCAGCCGGTTGGCCCGGTGGGCGTCCAGCCCCAGCAGCCGGGCCAGGCGGGCGGTGAAGTAGTCGAAGCCCCCCGAGACCACCGCCGAGCGGATCCCCCGCGGCCGTAGGCCGGCGATCAGGGCCTCGGCCCCGGGGCTCAGGGGCAGGCGTCCCTCGGCCCAGACCCGCTCCAGGGCCTCGGCCTCCAGGCCCCGCAGCAGAGCCACCCGGCGGCGCAGGGCCTCGGCGAAGTCTAGCTCCCCGCGCATGGCCGCCTCGGTGATGGCGGCCACCTGGGGCTTGAGCCCGGCCAGGTCGGCGATCTCGTCGATGGTCTCCGCCGCCACCAGGGTGGAGTCCATGTCGCTGAGCAGCAGGGCCACGCGGCGGGGGTCGAAGCCCTCGGGCAGGGGATTGAGGTCCAGGCCCAGCTCGCGGCCCGCCGCCTCCAGGCGCTCCCGGGGCAGGGGCCGATCCAGGTGGAGGCGCCCGTGGCCCGCCCGCTCCTCCAGGCGACCCCCCAGGGCCTCGGCGGCCGCCTCCAGCCGCCCCCGGTCCCGGGCCGGGTCCAGGCCCAGGGCGGTGGCCACCACCACCTGGCGGCTCACGCCGCGGCCTCCTCGGGGAGGAACAGGGCCTGGAGGGCGTTCAGGTGGCGCAGGCCCAGGGCCGTGGGCCGCAGCCGCCCCGGCTCCCGGGCCAGGAGGCCGCGCCGGCGGGCCTCCTCCAGGGGGCCGGCCAGGGCCTCCAGGGGAAGGCCCGCCCGCTCCTCCACCAGGGCCTCGGGGATGCCCTCGGTCAGGCGCAGCCCGTTGAGCATCAGCTCGAAGGCGGCCTCCCGGGGCGGGACCTCCCAGACCCGCTCCGGGCCGGGCCGCTCCAGGAAGCGCTCCGGGTCCTCGGGACGGACGGTGCGCAGGATCCGC
>WFXX01000013.1 GCA_015490395.1 Gammaproteobacteria bacterium
GGAGCGCAGGGCCGGCCGCAGCACCAGCAGGATGAGCAGGATCAGCCCTACCCCCGCCAGGAGCTGCTTGGCCAGGGCCACCACCCAGGGCTGCTCCAGGAGGGAGGGCTCGGGCGGGGGCTCGTCCTCGGCGGGACGGGCGAAGGGGGCGCTGACCACGCTGAGGCGGTCCCCGCGGGCCTCGTCGAAGCCCACCGCCTCCTTGACCAGCTGCTCGATGCGGGCCAGCTCCTCGGGGCTACGGGGCTCGATCCGGACGTTGCCCTCCTCGTCCACGACCTCCTTGCCGTCCACCACCACGGCCACCGTGAGGCGCAGCAGGCGGCCGCCGGGGACGCGCACATGGGAGATGGTCCGCCCCGGCTGGTAGTTGCGCACCACACGCTTGCTGCTGTGGGTGGGGGCCTCACCTGCCGGGGCCTGGGGCGCTGGCTCGGCTGGCGGCCGGTTGGAGAGAGCCCCGGGGACCCCCCCGGCCAAGGCCGGGCCGGCGCCTACCGAGCGCTCCTCGGCGGTCTGCTCGCTGAGCACCGCGGCGCCCTCGGCGTCGTAGCGCTCCTGGGTGCGCTCGGTCTCGGTGAAGTCCAGCTCCGCCGAGACCTGGGCCCGGACCTTGCCTGGCCCCACCACGGGCAGCAGCAGCGACTCGATGCGCCGGGTGTAGTACTCCTCCAGCTTGCGGCGCTGCTCGAACTGCGTGGCGGTGAGCCGGCCCCGGCCGCCGCTCGCACCGGCGTTGAGCAGGTTGCCGTGCTGGTCCACCACCGTGACCCGGTCCACGGTCAGCCCAGGCACGCTGGCGGCCACCAGGTGGGCGATAGCGGCCACTTGCCCGTCGTCCAGGCGGCGTCCGCTGTAGAGGTTGAGCAGCACCGAGGCGCTGGCCTGGCGGTCGCGGCGGTCGCGCAGGAAGCTGGTGCGCTTGGGCAGGGCCAGATGCACCCGGGCCGAGGCTACCGCGCGCAGGTCGGCGATGGTGCGCGCCAGCTCCCCTTCCAGGGCCCGCTGGTAGCGGGCGCTCTCCACGAACTGGCTCACCCCGAAGCCGGAGTCCCGGGTCAGGAGCTCGAAGCCCACCCCATCCTGGTGGGGCAGGCCCTGGGCCGCCAGCTTGAGGCGGGCCTGGTGCACCTGGCCCCCGGGCACCAGGATGGTGCCCGCCCCCTCGCGCAGCTCGTAGGGGATGCCCGCCCGCTCCAGCTCCTGGGCTACCTGGGCCAGATCCTCGGGCTGCAGGCCGCTGTAGAGCACCCGGTAGGGGGGCTGCTGGGCCCAGAGGGCCAGGCCCACCCCCAAGGCCACCGCCGCGGCCAGGCCCACCAGCAGCCCCACCTGATGCAGGACGGGCAGCCTGCCCAAGCCCTGGAAGGCCGCCGCCAGGCCCTTGGGACGCTCTGCCGCCTCTGCCATCGTGCCTCCGACCGCCAGATCCGCTCAGCCCGCCCTCAGACCTGCATGCTCATGATCTCCCGGTAGGCGGCG
Organism: Gammaproteobacteria bacterium; assembly: GCA_015490395.1. Taxonomy (GTDB): domain Bacteria; phylum Pseudomonadota; class Gammaproteobacteria; order DRLM01; family DRLM01; genus S141-70. Next base: position 1,483 of record WFXX01000013.1, read on the forward strand.
ACCAGCTTGTCCCGCACCGTCACCATGGCCTGGAAGGCCACCCTAGCCTTTTGCATCTCGATCATCACGTCCGTCAGGGAGACCTCGCCGTCGCCGGCCTGGAAACGCTGCCTCAGCTCCTTGGCCGCCTGCTGGCGCTCGTTCACCGCCTCTAAGGCCCCTTTCAGGATTTGCCCGAAGTCGGGGACGGTCCCGGCATCCCCCTTCTGAAGCGGCTCCTGGCCCCGGGCTTGGGTGGCCAGGGAACGGAGCTGGCCCAGCACTTGCTGGATGTCCACGTGCTCGCTCATGGTCTTGCCTCCGCCGTCTCCTAGCCTCAGGCGCAGCGCGCCGCGCCGGGCACCGGCACCCCCGCCTCGCGCAGCCGCGCCAGCTTGTAGCGCAGGGTGCGCGGGCTGATGCCCAGGCGCTGGGCGGCCACCTTGCGGTTGCCGCCTGCAGCGCGGAGCACCTCGAGAATGAGCTGGCGCTCACGCTCGCGCAGGTCGCCGCTCAGCCCTCGGGCCCGGCCCGGGTCTGCCGCCACCGCGACGGAGGCGCCCGGCGCGGCGGCGGGCGGCTCGAAGCTCAGGGCCTCGGGGCCCAGCACCGGGCCCGGGGAGAGGATCAGGGCCCGCTGCATCACGTTGTCCAGCTCCCTTACGTTGCCCGGCCAAGGGTGGGCCAGCAGCTTGGCGCAGGCAGCCTCGCTGAGCTCGGGGGCCGGGCGAGGGGCGGCATGCCGGGCCAGGAGGTGCCGAGCCAGGGGCAGGATGTCGCCGGGGCGCTCGCGCAAGGGCGGCAGATGCAAGGGGAAGACATGGAGCCGATAGAAGAGATCCTCGCGGAAGCGGCCGGCGGCCACCTCGGCGCGCAGGTCCCGGTTGGAGGTGGCCAGCACCCGCACGTCCAAGGCGATGGGGCGCCGCCCCCCCAGCCGCTCCACCTCCCGTTCCTGGAGCACCCGCAGCAGCTTGGCCTGCAGGCCCAGGCCCATCTCGGAGATCTCGTCCAGGAGCAGGGTGCCTCCCTGGGCCTGCTCGAACTTGCCCGGCGTGGCCTGGTAGGCGCCGGTGAAGGCCCCCTTCTCGTAGCCGAAGAGCACCGCCTCCAGCATGTTCTCGGGGATGGCCGCGCAGTTGATGGCCACGAAGGGCCCCTCCCGGCGGGGGGAGCAGGCGTGGATGTAGCGGGCGAAGACCTCCTTGCCGGTGCCGCTCTCGCCAGTGAGCAGCACCGTGGCTCCGGTGCCCGCCACCCGCCGGGCCAAGGCCACCAGCTCCCGGGTGCGGGGGTCGGCGCAGAGCAGGCCCTCCTCGGCCCGCGCCACCACCGGCGGCAGGTGCCGACGCACCACCCGCAGCAGGGTCTCGGGCTCGAAGGGCTTGACCAGATAGTCCGCCGCTCCCTCCCGCATGGCCGCCACCGCCTTCTCCACCGTGCCATAGGCGGTGACCAGCACCACGGGCACCTGGGGCCAGCGGGCCCGGACCCGCCGCAGCAGGGCGTGGCCGTCCACCGGGGCCATCTGGACGTCGGCCACCACCAGGTCCACGCCCCCTTCCTCCAGGTGGGCCAGGGCGGCCTCGCCGTGGGCCGCCGTGCGCACCCGGAGGGAAGCCTCCTCCAGGGTCTCCGCCAGGGCCTGCCGCAGGCAGGCCTCGTCCTCCACCACCAAAATCGTGGGCAGCCGCTCGCTCATCGCTCCTCCTCTGCCTGCCGGACCTCCCCCTGGAGGCCACCTCCGGCGAAGGCCTCCCCGGCTCCTAAGGCCCTTCCGGCACCCGCCTCGGGCAGGCGCAGCAGGAAACGGGCCCCACTGGGGCCGGGCAGCAGCCGGGCCTCGCCCCCATGGGCCTCTGCCACCGCCCGCACCACGGCCAGCCCCAGGCCGGTGCCCTGGGGGCGGGTGGTGAAATAGGGCTCGAAGATCCGCTCGGCCAGCCCCTCCGGCACGCCAGGTCCGTCGTCGCTGACCTGTAGCTCCACCGCCTCGCCAGGGGCATCCGCCGCCGGGGCGGCCTCCACCTCCACGCGCCGGGCCCCGGCCTGGAGGGCGTTGGCCACCAGGTTGGCCAAGGCTCCGGCCAGGGCCTCCGGGCAGCCGGCTAAGCAGGCTCCCGGGGCCCGATCGATGAGCTGCAGCCTCCCGCCCGCGGCCTCCACCTGGGGCCCCACGGTGGTGCGCAGGCGCTCCAGGAGCTCGGCCACGGCCACCGGCCGAGCCTCCGGGGCGCCGCCCCGAGCGAAGGCCAGGGTCTCGGCCACCAAGGCCTCCAGGCGCAGCAGGCCCTCGCGTACCCCCTCGGCCAGCCGGATACGCTCGGCCTCCTCCAGGCCGGGACGTCGTAGCCGCCCCAGGTGCAGCAGGGCAGTGGCCAGGGGCGTGCGCACCTGATGGGCCAAGCGCGCGGCCAGCTCCCCCATGGCCGAGAAGCGCCGCTGCCGGTCCACCATCTCCTGCAGGCGGCGGGTCTCTGTGACGTCGGTCAGCAACAGGATCCGCCCGCGATCCAGCTCCAGGAGCCGGGAGGCCAGGCTCACCCGGCGCCCGTCCCGCAACCGCCCCTCTCCGTCCCCACGGGGCGGGACGGCGAAGACTCGCGCCGCCACCTCCTTCCAGGGCTGCCCCAGCAGGGGCTCGCCCAGCCAGGCCCGCGCGGCAGGATTGGCCTCGCACACCCTGTCGGCAGCGTCCAGCCACAGCACCGCCGCAGGCAGCAGCTCCAGGAGCTGGCGCTGGCGCTCCAGCAGCCGCTCGCGCTCGGCCTGCTGGCGCCGGCGCTCGGCCCGGGCCTCGGCCAGCTCCCGGGTGAGCCGATCCACGCGCCGCTCCAAGGCGCGGTAGGAGGCCACCAGCCGCTCAGAGACCTGGCTGAAAGCCTCGAAGGCGCCCTGGAGTTCCCGAGCGGGTGAGGGGGCGACTGGGTGGGTAGGCGTCGGCGGCACGGGATCCGGGCTCCGTTGCTTCGCTCTGCGGCAACTGGAGCAAAAGCCGTGCCGCCTCTCCCTCCTTGAATAATCAATTAGTTATGAAAGGAGGGCGGCAGAGACGCCGGAAAGCCGACGCCGACGCGGCGCTCAGGAGGTATGAGGCGGCGGGGGACTGGCCTGTGGCCCGCGGCCGGTCGGGGGCGCCGTGGCGGCGTCCTCACGGCTCAAGCCGTACTTGCGCATCTTCTCCACCAGGGTGGTGCGGCGCAGCCGGAGGCGGTTGGCGGCGTGGGCCACCACCCCCCCGGCGTCCTCCAGGGCCTGCTTGATGAGGGAGCACTCCAGCTGGCTGATGTGCTCCTTGAGGTCCAGGCCCTCGCTGGGCAGGCGGGGGGGCTG
>WFXX01000014.1 GCA_015490395.1 Gammaproteobacteria bacterium
GCCCCCGACCCTCAGACCTCCCGGTAGAGGCGGGCGCCGCCGGCCCGGAACTCCTCGGCCTTGGCCCGCATCCCCGCCTCGGCCTCCGCCGCCGCCCGCAGGTCCTGGGTGATGCGCATGGAGCAGAACTGGGGCCCGCACATGGAGCAGAAGTGGGCCCGCTTGTGAGCCGGCCGCGGGAGCGTCTGATCGTGGTAAGCCCGGGCCCGGTCCGGGTCCAGGGAGAGGTTGAACTGGTCTTCCCAGCGGAACTCGAAACGGGCCTTGGAGAGGGCGTTGTCCCGGAGCTGGGCCCCCGGATGGCCCTTGGCCAGGTCGGCGGCGTGGGCGGCGATGCGGTAGGCCACCAGCCCCCGGCGCACGTCCTCCTTGTCCGGCAGGCCCAGGTGCTCCTTGGGGGTGACGTAGCAGAGCATGCTGGTGCCGTGCCAACCGATGTTGGCCGCCCCCACGGCCGAGGTGATGTGGTCGTAGCCGGGAGCGATGTCGGTGACGATGGGCCCCAGGGTGTAGAAGGGGGCCTCGTAGCAGGCCCGCAGCTCCTCCTCCACGTTCTCCCGGATGAGGTGCAGCGGCACGTGGCCCGGACCCTCGATCATCACCTGCACCTCGTGCTCCCAGGCGATGCGGGTCAGCTCCCCCAGGGTGCGCAGCTCGGCCATCTGGGCCTCGTCGTTGGCGTCGGCGATGGAGCCCGGGCGCAGCCCGTCGCCCAGGGAGAAGGCCACGTCGTAGGCCTTCATGATCTCGCAGATCTCCTCGAAGTGGGTGTAGAGGAAGTTCTCCCGGTGGTGGGCCAGGCACCAGGCGGCCATGATGGACCCGCCCCGGGAGACGATGCCGGTGACCCGCCGGGCGGTGAGGGGGATGTGGCGCAGGAGCACCCCGGCATGGATGGTGAAGTAGTCCACCCCCTGCTCGGCCTGCTCGATGAGGGTGTCCCGGAAGACCTCCCAGCTCAGCTCCTCGGGCCGCCCCCCCACCTTCTCCAGGGCCTGGTAGATGGGCACCGTGCCCACGGGCATGGGGCAGTTACGCAGGATCCACTCCCGAGTCTCGTGGATGTGGCGCCCCGTGGAGAGGTCCATGAGGGTATCCGCCCCCCAGCGGGCGGCCCAGACCATCTTCTCCACCTCCTCGGCGATGGAGGAGGTCACGGGCGAGCTGCCGATGTTGGCGTTGACCTTCACCCGGAACAGGCGCCCGATGATCATGGGCTCGAGTTCCGGATGGTTGACGTTGGCGGGGATGATGGCCCTTCCCGCGGCCACCTCCTGGCGCACCAGCTCCGGGGTCACCTCCTCGGGCAGCCGGATGCCGAAGGCCTCGCCCCGGTGGTGGCGCAGCAGCTCCCGGTAGCGGGGGTCCTCCCTGAGGGCCTGCAGCCGGCAGTTCTCCCGGATGGCCACGAACTCCATCTCGGGGGTGATGATCCCGCGCCGGGCGTAGTGCATCTGGGTGACGTTGGCCCCTGGTCGGGCCCGCCGAGGCCGGCGCGGATGGGGGAAGCGCACCGCCACCAGGCTCGGGTCCCGAGCCCGCTCCCGGGCGTAGGCCGAGCTGAAGTCCTCCAGCTCCACGGTGTCACCACGCTCCTCGATCCAGGCCCGGCGCAGCGGGGGCAGGCCCCGGGCCAGATCGATGTCGGCCTCCGGGTCGCTGTAGGGGCCCGAGGTGTCGTAGAGGGGGATGGGAGGATTTTCCTCGGGTCCGGCGGCGCCCGGGGTGGGCGACTGCAGCACCTCCCGGTAGGGTACCCGCAGGTCGGGGCGAGAGCCCTGCTCGTAGGCCTTGCGGGAGCCGGGATAGGGACCCAGGACCCCTACGGAGAGGCGCTGATCCGGTCGCAGGGTCTCCTCGGCGATGGCGCTCATGGCTGCCTCCGTGGCTAGCGGTGTCCGGCCGGCGGCGCGGGGCCGGGCGTGCGGCGGGGACTAGGGGACATGTCCCTCGACGTAGGCAGGGACGCCTCAGGCTGCCAAGCTATAGCAAGGAGCCAAGTTTTGCAATGCCGCTCCCTTGCCCGCCGAGGCTTCGCCCCGTAACCTAGCCGTGGCGGTGGCAGGCCGCGAGGGAGGAGGTGCCGTGATGGACCTGGCCTTGGCCCGCTTCAATATGGTGGAGCAGCAGATCCGGCCCTGGGAGGTGCTGGACGAGCGGGTGCTGGCGTTGCTGGAGGCCAGCCCCCGGGAGGCCTTCGTGCCCGAGGGCTGGCGTCCCTTGGCCTACGCCGACCTGAGCATCCCCCTGGGCCATGGGGAGGCCATGATGCCCCCGAAGCTGGAGGCCCGGCTCCTGCAGGCGGTGCGGGTGCAGCCGGGGGACCGGGTGCTGGAGATCGGCACCGGCAGCGGCTATCTCACCTATCTCCTGGCGCGCCTGGGTGGGCAGGTCTTCAGCGTGGACATCCACGAGGACTTCGTGGAGCGGGCCCGGGCCAGCCTGAGGGCCCAGGGGGTCGAGGACGTGAGCCTGGAGGTGGGCGACGCCTCCCGGGGCTGGGATGCCCACGGGCCCTACGACGTCATCGCCGTCACCGGCTCGGTGCCCATGCTCACCGGGGATTTCGAGCGCAGCTTGGCGGTGGGAGGCCGGCTCTTCGTGGTGGTGGGCGAACCCCCGGTGATGGAGGCCTTGCTCGTCACCCGCACCGCACAGGATGGCTACGTGCGCGAGTCCCTCTTCGAGACCGAGCTTCGCCCGCTGGTGAACGCGCCTCGCCCGCAGCGCTTCACCTTCTGAGCGGCCCAGCGGGAGGGGCCGGGTCCATGGGAACCCGTCTGCCCGCGGCCACATCTGCGAGGCTTCTTCCATCTATTATGATTAGCATATTCTAATATTATTGATGGATTTGAGTGCCCGTGCCCCCAGCGGCCTGAAGGAGAGCCATGCCATGACCCACCTAGCCATCCGCCGCCTGCTGCTCGCCTTGGCCCTGGCGGCCACGCCAGCGATCGCCGCAGCCCAAGGGCTGCTGGAGGCCTACCGGGAAGCCCAGGCCTCCGACCCCGTCCTCCTGGGCGCCCGCCAAGCCCTCCTGGCAGCCCGCGAGGCCCGACCCCAGGCCCGGGCGGCCCTGCTGCCGCGCTTGGATCTGCAGGGGAGCGTGGAGCGGCTCCAGGACGTCTACGACGGCTCGCCCGAGTTCATCCGCACCCACCAGACCTACACCCTCCGCCTGGTGCAGCCCCTGTACCTGCGCGAGGCCTGGAAGGCCCTGGCCCGGGCGGACGCCGTGGTGGCTCAGGCCGAGGCCCGTTACGCCGCTGCCCAGCAGACCCTTATCGTGCGTCTGGCCGAGGCATATCTGGGCGTGCTACGGGCCCGGGCCAACCTGGCCTTCGTGGAGGCGGACCTCCAGGCCACCGAGCGGCAGCTGGAGCAAGCCCGCCAGCGCTTCAAAGTCGGGATGACCGCCGTGACCGACGTGGAGGAGGCCCAGGCTGCCCGCGACCGGGCGGAGGCCGAGCGGGTGCTGGCGGAGAACGCCCTGGCCTCGGCTCGGGAGGCTCTGCAGGAGCTCACCGGCCGCCCGCCGGGGACCCTGGAGGAGCTGCGCGAGGACCTGCCGCTGCGACGGCCCGAGCCGGCGGACGTCGAGCGCTGGGTGCGCACCGCGCTGGCCCAGAACTTCCAGATCCTGGCCCAGGAGCAGGCCCTGCGCGCGGCCCAGGCGGAGGTGGAGCGCCGCCGCAGCGGGCACTTCCCGGTGCTCAGCCTGGTGGCCACGGACACCTACTTGGACCGCAAGTTCAACTTCGGCTCGGGGGCTGTGTTCCCCCTGCGGGGTCAGAACCGTAGCCTGGCCCTGCAGCTTCAGCTGCCCCTCTATGCCGGGGGAGGCGTGAGTGCTTCCGTCCAGGAGGCCCTCCATCTGAAGGAGCAGGCCGAGCACGAGCTGGAACGGGTGCGCCGGGAGGTGGCCCGGCGCACCCGGGACGCCTATCGGGGCCTGGAGGCCTCCCTGCGCAGGGTGGAGGCCCTGGAGCAGGCCCTGCGCTCGGCCCGCACCGCCCTGGAGGCCACCCAGGCCGGCTTCGAGGTGGGCACGCGCACCACGGTGGACGTGCTCCAGGCCCAGCGCAACCTCTTCCGGGCCCGTCGGGACCTGGCCCAGGCCCGCTACGACTACGTGATCAACCTGCTGCGCCTGGAGCAGGCGGCGGGCTCCCTGGACGAGGAGGGCCTGCGGCGCGTGGCCCGCTGGTTCGCCCCGCGCGATCCGGGGAAGCGATGATCACACATCGAGGTGCACCACGCTGAGGGCGTGGCGCTCGATGAACTCCCGGCGCGGCTCCACCTGATCCCCCATGAGGGTGGTGAAGATCTCGTCCGCGGCCACCGCGTCCTCGATGCGCACCTGGAGCAGCCGCCGGGTCTCGGCGTTCATGGTGGTCTCCCAGAGCTGCTCGGGGTTCATCTCCCCCAGCCCCTTGTAGCGCTGGATGTGCTGGCCCCGCCGGGCCTCCTCCAGCAGCCACTCGCAGGCCTCAGGGAAGGTGGCCACCTCCCGGGAGCGCTCCCCCCGGCGGACCACCGCCCCCTCCTGCACCAGGCCGTCCAGGCGGCGGCCCAGGTCCGCCAGCAGGCGCAGCTCCCGGGACCGGAAGAGCTCCGGGCCCAGCTCGCGGCGCTCCTCCACCCCGTGGGCCCACTCCGTGAGGCGGAAGGCCGGACCCGGCCCGGGCAGCGGCTCCACCCGGTAGCGGAAACCCGGGGGGGCGGCCTCCTCCGCCCGCCCGGCCACCGCCTCCAGCCAGCGCCCCACCGCGGCGGCCTCCTCCAGGTCCCGGGGCGGGGCCCGATCCAGCATGCCCCGCAGGAAGGGCTCCGGATACTGGCGGGCCATCCGCCGGATGACCTGTCCGGCGGCCAGGTAGCGCCGGGCCAGGTCCTCCAGGGCCTCGCCTCGCAGGGGCGGGGCCCCCTCGGCCACCACCAGCTGGGCCCCGTCCAGGGCCTGCTCCAGGAGATAGGCCTCCAGCTCCTGGTCGTCCTTGAGGTAGCGCTCCTGCTTGCCCTTCTTCACCCGGTAGAGGGGCGGCTGGGCGATGTAGAGGTGCCCCCGCTCGATGAGCTCGGGCATCTGCCGGTAGAAGAAGGTAAGCAGCAGGGTGCGGATGTGGGAGCCGTCCACGTCCGCGTCGGTCATGATGATGATACGGTGGTAGCGCAGCTTGTCCGGGTCGTAGTCCTCCCGGCCGATGCCGCAGCCCAGGGCAGTGATCAGGGTGGCGATCTCCGCCGAGGAGAGCATCTTGTCGAAGCGGGCCTTCTCCACGTTCAGGATCTTGCCCTTGAGGGGGAGGATAGCCTGGTAGCGGCGGTCCCGGCCCTGCTTGGCCGAGCCCCCGGCGGAGTCCCCCTCCACCAGGAACAGCTCCGACAGTCCCGGGTCCCGCTCCTGGCAGTCCGCCAGCTTCCCCGGGAGCCCCCCGCCGTCCAGAAACCCTTTGCGCCGGGTCATCTCCCGGGCCCGGCGGGCCGCCTCCCGGGCCCGGGCCGCCTCGATGATGCGGGAGGTGATGGCCCGGGCGTCCTGGGGATGCTCCTGGAGGAAGTCCCACAGGTGCCTGGCCACCAGGGCCTCCACCGCTGGCTTGACCTCCGAGGAGACCAGCTTGTCCTTGGTCTGGGAGGAGAACTTGGGGTCGGGCACCTTCACCGAGAGCACCGCCGTCAGGCCCTCCCGGCAGTCCTCGCCGCTGACGGTCACCTTGGCGCGCCTGGCCAGCCCCTCCTGCTCGATGTAGCGGTTGAGGGTGCGGGTGAGGGCCGCCCGGAAGCCGGCCAGATGGGTGCCCCCGTCCTTCTGAGGGATGTTGTTGGTGAAGCAGAAGATGTTCTCCTGGTAGGAGTCGTTCCACTGCATGGCCACGTCCACCAGGATGTCCCCCTCCCGGTCGCTGAAGGCGCAGACGTGACGGTGGATAGGGGTCTTGTTCCGGTTCAGGTGCTCCACGAAGGCCTGGATGCCCCCCTCGTAGCGGAACAGATCCTCCTTGCCGCTGCGCTCGTCCCGCAGCAGGATGCGCACCCCGGGATTCAGGAAGGATAGCTCCCGCAGGCGCTTGGCCAGGATGTCGTAGTGGAAGGTGGTGTCGGAGAAGATCCGCGGGCTGGGCCGGAAGCGGATCTCGGTGCCCCGCTCCGCGGTCTCCCCTACCACCGCGAGGGGGGCCTCCGGCTCGCCCAGGTGGTAGACCTGCCGGTACACCTTCCCGTCCCGGCGGATGGTGAGCACCAGCTCTTCGGAGAGGGCGTTCACCACCGAGACCCCCACCCCGTGCAGGCCGCCCGAGACCTTGTAGGAGCTGCTGTCGAACTTCCCCCCCGCGTGGAGCACGGTCATGATGACCTCGGCGGCTGAGCGCCCCTCCTCCGGGTGGATGTCCACCGGGATCCCGCGCCCGTTGTCCTTGACGGTGACCCCGCCGTCCTCGTGCAGGACCACCTCGATGCGGTCGCAGTAGCCAGCCAGGGCCTCGTCGATGGCGTTGTCCACCACCTCGAAGACCATGTGGTGGAGGCCGGTGCCGTCATCGGTGTCCCCGATGTACATCCCGGGGCGCTTGCGGACGGCGTCCAGGCCGCGCAGCACCTTGATGTGGGAGGAGTCGTAGGCTTCGGGGCGGGACCGGCTGCCAGGGGCTCGGGCGCTCATCTCGGCTTCCTCGAAGGGACGGCGCATTGTAGCACGGGGAGCCCACCTTCGCATCGCTAAGCTGCGGTGGCGACAAGGGAAACCGGCGCCGCTGCGGCATAGGTCGCGTGGGGCCGGTCAGCCCTCCTCGCGGACGGATCCCCGTTCCACGTGGAACACCCTCCAGTCGCTACCGGCGTTCTCCAGAAGGCTCTCACGGTCTGTGCCGGTGATGAAGGCTTGCTGCCCCAGCTCTTCCAGGAGACCCAGCAGGAGCCCACGGCGCTCACGGTCCAGCTCGGCCGCCAGGTCGTCCACCAGGAAAAGCACCCTTCCTGCCCGGCGGCGCAAGAGTTCCGCCTGGGCGAGGCATAGAGCGCAGACCAGCAGCTTCTGCTGCCCCCGGGAGAGAACCACACGCGCAGGCTTCCCCGCCACGGCCATCTCCAGCTCCGCACGATGGGGCCCCCACGCGGTGTATCCCCTCTCCCTGTCGGCCTCCAGCCCATCCGCAAGGGCCTCACCCAAGCTCGTCCCCTCCCGCCATCCGCGCCGGTAGCCCAAATCCAGCCCCTCCATCCCGAGGAGGCGGCTAGCCAACATCGCGGCGACTGGCTGCAGTTCCACCACATAGGCAGACCGGTGGGTGTGCACTGCCTCGCCCCACGCCGCCAGTTCCCTGTCCCAGGCGCGCACCGCGGCATCGGGCAAGCCCTCGCGTAGCGCCCGGTTGCGCTGCTCCAGGGCCCGCCGGTAGCGGCGCCAGGCCTCCAGGAAGGACGGTTCCACGTGGAACACGCCCCAGTCGAGGAGACGACGTCGTTCCGAAGGTCCTCCTGTCACCAGGGTGTGGCTTTCAGGCCCTAGGAGGGCTAGGGGCAGGGCCTTGGCCAAGTCGGAGCGGGAGACGGACTCCCCCC
>WFXX01000015.1 GCA_015490395.1 Gammaproteobacteria bacterium
ACCTCGGGCAGGCCGGCCAGGTCGAAGACGGCGGCGATCTCGGCCTGGGGGCGCCCCTGGCGCACCAGGGCGGGCGAGGCCCGCTCCCCCAGCACCAGGGAGAGGGCGTCCACCAGGATGGACTTGCCCGCCCCCGTCTCGCCCGTGAGCACCGTCAGCCCGGGGCCTAGCTCCAGCTCCAGGCGGTCCACCAGCACGAAGTCCCGGATCTGCAGGTAGGCCAGCATGGCGCGGCTACTGGCGCTTGGAGCCCCAGCCCAGCTTCACCCGGAGGATGCGGAAGTGGTCGTGGTCGGGCGGATGGAGCAGGCGGATGCGCCGGTCGTGGGCCCGGATCTCCACCCGATCGCCCTCCTGCAGGTCGTGGGCGTCCTGCCCGTCGCAGGTGAGCTGGGCCCGCCCGCGGTTGCAGTCCCGCACCACCAGCTCGATGCGGGCCTCGCCCCCGACCACGATGGGCCGGTTGCTCAGGGTGTGGGGGCAGATGGGCACCAGGGCCAGGGCCTCCAGGTCCGGCACCAGGATGGGCCCGCCTCCAGAGAGGGCGTAGGCGGTGGAGCCCGTGGGTGTGGAGACGATGATCCCGTCCGAGCGCTGCACGTCCACGAAACGCCCGTCCACGTAGGTCTCGTACTCGATCATGCGCGGCGTGTTCCACTTGTGGACCACCGCGTCGTTGAAGGCCAGGCCCTCGTGGAGGGTCCGGCCCTCCCGCAGCACCCGGGCCCGGAGCATGAGGCGCTCCTCCTCCACCGCCCGCCCCTCCAGGATCTCCTTCAGGCGCCGGCCCATGGAGGCCGGCGAGATGTCCGCCAGGAAGCCCAGGCGGCCCAGGTTCACCCCCAGCAGGGGGACGTCCCGCCCGGCCAGGGAGCGGGCGGCGTTGAGCAAGGTCCCGTCCCCGCCCACGGCCACCACCAGGTCCGCGCGCCGGCCCAGCTCCTCGCGACCCGCCACCTCCCAGCCGACGGCCCGGGGGGCGATGAGCTCGGCCGTCTCCCGGTCCAGGAGCACCCGTCGCCCCTGTTCCCGGAGGAAGGCGGCCAAGGCCAGGAGGGTGTCGGCGATGCCGGCGTCGCCGTACTTGCCGATCAGGCCGATGGTTTGGAAGGGGCCATGCATCCGCCGCTCCCTCGCCCGCAGGGGGCTTAACTTAGCACGGGAGGCGTCCGGCGGCCGGGTCGGAATCTTGACACTTGGAGGGGGCGCTGGTAGCTTAGCACTCGCCTGGTTAGAGTGCTAAGCCCCAGGGGAGGGGCCGCCGTCATGGCCGTGCCGGAGATCTCGGAGCGGGCCCAGTCCCTGCTCAAGACCTTGATCGAGTGCTACATCCGGGAGGGCACCCCGGTGGGCTCCCGGGTGCTGGCGCGGCACTCCGAGCTGGATCTCAGCCCGGCGACCATTCGCAACGTGATGGCCGACCTGGAGGAGCTGGGCCTGGTCACCCAGCCCCACACCTCGGCCGGGCGGGTGCCCACCCCCCAGGGTTACCGGGTCTTCGTGGATAGCCTCTTGGCCGTGCGTCCCCTAGAGCCCGAGGCGGTGCGTCGCCTGGAGCGGGAGCTGGCCCCGCCCGAGGAGCCGGAACCCGAGCCGGAGGAGCTCATCCGGCGGGCCTCTCGGCTCTTGTCCCAAGTCACCCATCTGGCCGGGCTGGTGACCCTGCCGCGCTCGAAGGACTTCGTGCTGCGGCACGTGGACTTCGTGCCCCTCTCGGGGCGACGGGTGCTGGCCATCTTCGTGGTCAACGAGAGGGAGGTGCAGAACTACATCCTGCGGCCGGGCCGGCGCTTTACCCGGGCCGAGCTGGAGCAGGCGGCCAACTACATCAACCAGGAGCTAGCCGGCCGGACTCTGGAGCAGGCCCGGGCCCGGGTGGTGGAGGCCATGCGCGAGCTCAAGGCCTCGGTGACTGCCCTGCTCCAGGCCTCCATCGACGCTGCCGAGGAGGCCCGCCGGAGCCGGGAGAGCCCGGACTACATCATGGCCGGGCAGACCAACCTGATGGACTTTGCCGAGTTCGCTGATATTCAGACCCTGCGCCGGCTCTTCGAGGCCTTCAACCAGAAGCAGGCCCTGCTCCATTTGCTGGACCAGTGCCTGGAGGCCGAGGGGGTGCAGATCTTCATCGGCGAGGAGTCCGGTTACCGGGCTCTGGGTGACTGCAGCCTGGTCACCGCTCCCTACGAGGCCGGAGGCCAGGTCCTGGGGGCCTTGGCGGTGATCGGGCCCACCCGCATCCCCTACGAGCGGGTGATCCCCATCGTGGACGTCACCGCCCGCCTGCTGGGCGCGGCCCTGAGCCGCAGCGCCTGAGCCCTTTGGAGCGCAGGGTGTGCCCCCCTTGAAGCGGCGCGTGCGATCCCCATCTAGGGCGTGGTGGCCAGGGCGCCTTGCCGGTGCCCCGGCCTTGGGCGAGGAGGAGGAGCATGAGTGAGCAGCGGGAGGAGGACCGCGCCCGGGAGCCCCAAGAGCCCGGCGGGGCCGTGGAGGCGCCCACGGGCGAGGAGGGCCAGGCGGCCCCACCCGAGGGTCAGGATGCCGAAGGCCTGAGGGCGGCCTTGGAAGAGGCCCGGGCCTTGGCTGAGGAGCGCTGGCAGCAGCTCCTGCGAGCCCGGGCGGAGCTGGAGAACGCCCGCCGGCGTCACGAGCGGGAGATGGAGAAGGTCCAGCGCTACGCCCTGGAGCGCTTCGTGGCCGAGCTGCTACCCGTCAAGGACAGCCTGGAGCTGGGCCTGGCCTCGGCCCTGGAGTCCTCCGGGGCGGACCCGAAGCTCCGCGAAGGGATGGAGCTTACCCTCAAGATGCTAGCCACCGTGCTGGAGAAGTTCGGGGTGCGCGAGCTCAACCCCGAGGGGGAGCGCTTCGACCCCGAGCGGCACGAGGCCATGGCCACCCAGGAGGTGGCCGGGGTAGAGCCCAACACCGTGGTGACGGTTTACCAGAAGGGATACCAGCTCCACGATCGCCTCATCCGTCCTGCCTTGGTGGTGGTGGCCTCCAGCTCCAGTGGGGGGCAGGGCGCTGGGCGGCGCGTGGACGATCAGGCCTGAGCGTCGAGGCGCGGCTCGCCCGAGGCCCGGCCCGCCTGGAGATCCGGGCCGGGCCTTGAGGCGGGTCCCAATCGCCCCCATGTGGCAGGGCGCCGCGAACGGCGGCGGTCGAGAGCGATCGGGGACTGTGGACGGGGACTGAGGAACGGAGCGAGCTATGGCCAAGATCATCGGTATCGACCTGGGGACCACCAACTCCTGCGTGGCGGTCATGGAGGGGGACAAGCCTCGGGTGATCGAGAACGCGGAGGGCAGCCGCACCACCCCCTCGGTGGTGGCCTTCACCGAGGAGGGCGAGGTGTTGGTGGGCCAGGCGGCCAAGCGCCAGGCCATCACCAATCCGGAGAACACCTTCTTCGCCATCAAGCGCCTCATCGGTCGCAAGTACGACGACCCGGTGGTGCAGCGCGATATCCAAATGGTGCCTTACAAGATTGTCCCGGCGGACAACGGCGACGCCTGGGTGGAGGTGCCCCGGCTGGGCAAGAAGATGGCCCCGCCGGAGATCTCCGCGCGCGTGCTCATGAAGATGAAGAAGACCGCCGAGGACTACCTGGGCGAGGAGGTCAAGGAGGCGGTGATTACCGTCCCGGCCTACTTCAACGACGCCCAGCGCCAGGCCACCAAGGACGCCGGCCGCATCGCCGGGCTGAACGTGCGGCGCATCATCAACGAGCCCACCGCCGCGGCCCTGGCCTACGGCATGGACAAGAAGCGTGGCGAGGGCAAGATCGCCGTCTACGATCTCGGGGGCGGGACCTTCGACATCTCCATCATCGAGATGGCCGAGGTCGAGGGCGAGCACCAGTTCGAGGTGCTGGCCACCAACGGCGACACCTTCCTCGGCGGCGAGGACTTCGACAAGCGCCTCATCGACTACATCATCGGCGAGTTCAAGAAGGACACGGGGATCGACCTGCAGAACGACCCTCTGGCCCTGCAGCGCCTCAAGGAGGCCGCCGAGAAGGCCAAGATCGAGCTCTCCTTCAGCGAGCAGACCGAGATCAACCTGCCCTACATCACCGCGGACGCTAGCGGCCCGAAGCACCTGAACATGAAGATCACCCGGGCCAAGCTGGAGTCCCTGGTGGAAGATCTCATCCAGCGCACCATTGAGCCCTGCCGCCAGGCGCTCAAGGACGCGGGCCTGAGCCCCTCGGACATCACCGACGTGATCCTGGTCGGCGGCCAGACCCGCATGCCCAAGGTGCAGGAGGTGGTGCGGGACTTCTTTGGTCGTGAGCCGCGCAAGGACGTCAATCCGGACGAGGCCGTGGCCATTGGCGCGGCCATCCAGGCCGGGGTCCTGGCCGGCGAGGTCAAGGACGTGCTCCTTCTGGACGTCACCCCGCTGAGCCTGGGCATCGAGACCCTGGGCGGGGTGATGACCAAGCTCATCGAGCGCAACACCACCATCCCCACCAAGGCCACCCAGATCTTCTCCACGGCCGAGGACAACCAGACGGCGGTGACCATTCACGTCCTGCAGGGCGAGCGCGAGCGGGCGGCGGACAACAAGTCCCTGGGCCGCTTCGACCTGACGGACATCCCGCCGGCCCCGCGCGGGGTGCCGCAGATCGAGGTCACCTTCGACATCGACGCCGACGGCATCCTCCACGTCTCGGCCAAGGACAAGGCCACCGGCAAGGAGCAGTCCATCGTCATCCGCCCCTCCAGCGGCCTGAGCGAGGAGGAGATCCAGCGGATGATCCGCGATGCCGAGGCCCACAAGGAGGAGGACCGGCGCTTCCACGAGCTGGTGCAGGCCCGCAACCAGGCCGACAACCTGATCCATGCCACCCGCAAGTCCCTCAAGGAGCTGGGGGACAAGGTGCCGGAGGCCGACCGCAAGCGGGCCGAGGAGGCCATCGCTGCCCTGGAGGAGGCCATGAAGGGCGAGGACAAGGCGGCCATCGAGGCCAGGACCCGGGAGCTGGCCGAGGTCTCGGGGCGCATTGCCCAGCAGGCCTACGCCCAGGCCGGGGGCCAGCAGCAGGCCGGGGGTTCCGGTGGGGCGCAGGCCGCTGGCGGGCGGCAGGAGGCCTCCCCGGGCAAGGATGAGGGCGTGGTGGACGCCGAGTTCGAGGAGGTAGACGACGAGAAGAAGTGAGGCCTGGCACCCGCGGCGCGGGAGGGGCGGGCCGGGGCCGCCTTGCGGCCCCGGCCCGTCGCCGTGCCTGCGTCCTGCTAGGGCCGTAGCCGGATGAGGGCCATGGCGCGCAGGGACTACTACGAGATCCTGGGGGTGAGCCGCAACGCGACGGAGGCCGAGATCAAGAAGGCCTACCGGCGTCTGGCCATGCGCTACCACCCGGACCGTAACCCGGGGGACAAGGAGGCCGAGGAGCGCTTCAAGGAGATCAAGGAGGCCTACGAGGTGCTCTCCGACCCTCGCAAGCGGGCCGCCTATGATCAGTTCGGGCA
>WFXX01000016.1 GCA_015490395.1 Gammaproteobacteria bacterium
GGGATGGGGGGATGAGGGGAGCCGCCGCCCTGGCAATTCCTGTATCGGCCGCCGGGGGCAGGACTTGAGCCGGCCCTCAGGCGCCCCGGCGGGCATGGTCCCCGGCCTGGGCCCCGCTAGAGGCGATGCGGCGGGCCAGCTCGGCGGCGTAGCCGGTATAGGTCGCGGGCGTGAGGGCGAGGAGCCGGGCCTTGGCCTCCTCGGGGATGGGCAAGTCCTCCACGAAGGCCCGCAGGGTCTCGCGGTCCACCCGCCGGCCCCGGGTGAGGGCCTTGAGCCGCTCGTAGGGCTCCTCCACCCCATGGCGGCGCATCACCGTCTGCACCGCCTCGGCCAGCACCTCCCAGGCCTCGTCGAGGTCCCGGCGCATGCGCTCGGGGTCGGCCTCCAGCTTGCCCAGCCCCCGGAGGGCGGAGCGGCAGGCCAGCAGCACGTGGCCGAGGGCGGCGCCCAGGTTGCGCAGCACGGTGGAGTCGGAGAGGTCCCGCTGCCAGCGGGAGACGGGCAGCTTCTCCCCCAGGTGGGCCAGGAGGGCGTTGGCCAGGCCCAGGTTGCCCTCGGCGTTCTCGAAGTCAATGGGATTGACCTTGTGGGGCATGGTGGAGGAGCCCACCTCGCCGGCCACCGCTCGCTGGCGGAAGTAGCCCAAGGCGACGTAGCCCCACAGGTCCCGGCACAGGTCCAGGAGCACGCAGCCGAAGCGGCGTAGGGCGTCGCAGTAGGCGGCTAGGCCGTCGTGGGGCTCGATCTGCGTGGTGTAGGGGTTCCAGTCCAGATCCAGCCCGATGACGAAGTCGCGGGCCAAGGCCTCCCAGTCCACCTCCGGGTAGGCCACCCGGTGGGCGTTGTAGTTGCCCACGGCGCCGTTCATCTTCCCCGGGATAGGCAGCGCGGCCAAGGCCGCCCGGGCCCTCTGCAGGCGGTGGGCGAAGTTGGCCAGCTCCTTGCCCAGGGTGGTGGGGGAGGCGGGCTGGCCGTGGGTGCGCGAGAGCATGGGCAGCTCGGCGTAGCGGCCGGCCATCTCCTGCAGGGCCGAGACCAGCTCGTCCATGGCGGGCAGGAGGACCTGGCCGCGGGCCTCGCGCAGCATCAGGCCATAGGCCAGGTTGTTGACGTCCTCGGAGGTGCAGCCGAAGTGCACGAACTCCCTCACCCGGGCCAGCTCCGGATGGCCGGCCAGCCGCTCCTTGATGAAGTACTCCACCGCCTTGACGTCGTGCCGGGTGGTGGCCTCGATCTCCTTGACCCGCCGTGCCTCCTCCAGCCCGAAGCCGCTCACCAGACGCTCCAGGATCTCGCGGGCGTGAGGGCTGAAGGGGGGAACCTCGGGGATGCCGGGGTGCTCGGACAGGGCCTGCAGCCAGCGCACCTCCACCAGCACCCGGTGGCGGATGAGGCCGTGCTCGCTGAACAGGGGCCGCAAAGGTTCGGTGGCCTCGGCGTAGCGGCCGTCCAAGGGGGAAAGGGCGGTGAGGGGTTCGAGCGCCATGGCTTGTCTCGGCATGGATGGGATGGCGCGCCGGCGCTCAGGTGGCCGCCTCCCGGGCCAGCGCCTCGGCCTGGCGCAGGAGACGAGCGCGGCCGAAGAGGAGCTGCCAGCGGCTGCCGCCGCACTGGTGCCAGAGCACGGCCGAGCGGATGGCCGCCAGCAACAGGGCCCGGATGCTGTTGGCCACCTCGGGGCGGGCGAGCTGCTCGGGGGTGCCCTTGACCAGGATACGCGGCCCGAGGCTGCTGATGTGCTCCACGTAGCAGTCGGCCAGGGTGGCCACGATGTTCTCGTGGGTCACGGGAAAGTGTCGGCACTGGGCGCGAACCCGTTCCATGACCTGGCGGATGGCGGCCAGCCGCTCGGGGTCGCGGCGCAAGCGCCGCTCCAGGTGCAGCACCGCGGCCGTGTAGCGCAGCAGCTCCGGATCCTGGACGCGCCCCTCCAGGGCCTCGCGCAGCCGGCGCAGGCCGAGGCTGACACCCGTCGGGCCCCCGTAGACGGCTTCCACGTCGGGAGGGTCGGTCTCCAGGAGGCTGCCCAGGCTGGCGGCCATGGCCCCCTCGGGGGCGCTGCCGGTGCGGGCCACCTCCTGCACCAGGGTGAGGGCCTGGAGGAGACCGGCCAGAGCCAAGGCCCGACCTCGATCGCTGCGGGCTGGGGCGCTCATCGCTCCACGCCCGTCTCCGGACAGGGCTGCCACGATCCAGCCAAGGTGCGCACCCGGGCGATGGGGCCACCGCCCAGGCATTCCTCCCCCTGGTACAGCACCACCGCCTGACCGGGGGTCACGGCCCGTTGGGGCTCCCGGAAGCGCACCCGCCAGCGCCCGCCGCCCAGGGGCTCGGCCAGGCAGGGCTGCTCGGGCTGCCGGTAGCGCACCTTGGCCGCGCAAGACAGGGGGGCCGCCGGAGCCACCCCCCGAATCCAGTGCATGGCGTCCACCTCCAGCTCCCGGCTGAGCATCAAGGGGTGGTCTGGATCCTGGACCACCACCAGGGCGTTCTCCTCCGGCAGCTTGGCGGCCACGTACCAGGGCCCGCCCGGGCTTGCCCCGGGCACGCCGCCCAGGCCCAGCCCCCGCCGCTGGCCCAGGGTGTAGCAGGCCAGCCCTCGATGCCGCCCCAGCACCCGCCCTTCCGGGGTGCGGATCTCCCCCGGCTCCAGAGGCAGGTGCCGGGCGATGAAGCGGGCGAAGGGACGCTCACCGATGAAGCAGATCCCGGTGCTGTCCGGCCGCTGCGCGTTGGGCAGCCCGACCTCGAGCGCCAAGCGGCGCACCTCCCGCTTGGTCAGCTCCCCCACGGGGAAGAGGAGGCGAGGGAGCTGCTCCTGGCCCAAGATGTAAAGGAAATAGCTCTGGTCCTTGGCCGGGTCGGCCCCCTTGAGCAGCCGCCAGCGCCCCCCCTGCCGGCGGATACGGGCGTAATGGCCCGTGGCCACCCGCTCGGCCCCCAGCGCCAGGGCCCGCTCCAGGAAGAGCCGGAACTTGACCTCCCGGTTGCACAGGACGTCGGGGTTGGGGGTAAGCCCCGCGCGCAGCCCCTCCAGGAAGGGACCGAAGACCCGCTCCCGGTAGGCCGCGCTGAAGTCGGCCGTCTCCAGCGCCAGCCCCAGGTGCTCGGCCGCCGCGGCCGCCGAGCGGGCATCCTCCAGAGCGGTGCAGGGGAACTCGGGGTCCTCCTCCACCCAGTTGCGCATGAACAGCCCTCGCACCCGCGCGCCCCGGCGGCTCAGGAGCAGGGCGCTCACCGCCGAGTCCACGCCCCCGGACAGGCCCACCACCACCGGCAGGCCGGCGAGCGCCTCGGCAGAGGAGCCGAGAGGAGCTGCGTGCGCGGCCGGGACGGGCATCGTCTGGGAACCTCCATGCGTTGGGAGCGGGCCCGAGGCCCGGAAGCAAATCATTCTACCTGGCCCGTCCCGGGCGCCGCCACGCTTCTGTCTGGTAGAATCCGCGCCTTTCCGGTGGCGCAGCAGGAGGTCTGCATGAGCTATCGGCACATCCGCATCCCGGTGGGGGGCGAGCCCATCGTGAGCGGCGAGGAGGGACTGCGGGTGCCCCCGCGCCCGGTGATCCCCTTCATCGAGGGCGACGGCATCGGCGTGGACATCACGCCGGTGATGCGGCGAGTGGTGGACGCAGCGGTGGAGCGGGCCTACGGCAGGGAGCGCTCCCTGGCCTGGATGGAGGTGTACGCGGGCGAGAAGGCCACACGGCTCTACGGCCCGGAGACCTGGCTCCCGGAGGAGACCATCGATGCCTTCCGCCGCTTCCGGGTGGGCATCAAGGGGCCCCTGACCACCCCCGTGGGCGGCGGGATCCGGTCCCTGAACGTCACCTTGCGCCAGGAGCTGGATCTCTATGTCTGCCTGCGCCCGGTGCGCTACTTCGAGGGCACCCCCAGCCCCGTGCGCCATCCGGAGCGGGTGGACATGGTCATCTTCCGGGAGAACTCGGAGGACATCTATGCCGGCATCGAGTGGCCGGCGGGCTCGCCGGAGGCCCAGCGCCTCATCGCCTTCCTGGAGGAGGAGCTGGGGGTGCCGGCCGGCAGGATCCGCTGGCCGCAGGGCACCGGCATAGGGGTCAAGCCGGTCTCCCGGGAGGGCACCCGGCGCCTGGTGCGACGCGCCATCCAGCACGCCATCGACCAGGATCGGACCTCGGTGACCTTGGTGCATAAGGGCAACATCATGAAGTTCACCGAGGGTGCCTTCAAGCAGTGGGGCTACGAGCTGGCCCGGGAGGAGTTCGGGGCCGAGCTCCTGGACGGCGGTCCCTGGCTGCGCCTGCGCAACCCCCGCACCGGGCGCGAGATCGTGGTCAAGGACGTCATCGCGGACGCCTTCCTCCAGGAGGCCCTCCTGCGCCCGGAGTCCTTCGACGTCATCGCCACCCTGAACCTCAACGGCGACTACATCTCCGACGCCCTGGCGGCGCAGGTGGGGGGCATCGGCATCGCCCCCGGCGCCAACCTCTCGGACACCGTGGCCCTGTTCGAGGCCACCCACGGCACCGCCCCCAAGCATGCCGGCAAGGACGTGGCCAACCCCAGCTCCCTCATCCTCTCGGCGGAGATGATGCTCCGCCACCTGGGTTGGGCGGAGGCCGCTGACCGGCTGCTGCGGGGGTTGGCCGGGGCCATCGCTGCTGGCCGGGTCACCCAGGACCTGGCCCGGCATCGGCCGGGGGTCCGAGCCTTGTCCTGCTCGGCCTTCGGCGAGGCGGTGGTGGAGGCCATGGGCTGATCGTTCCTCCTTTCCACCAAGAAAGACAAGGGATCTCTCTGGAGGCTGTCGCTTCCCTGCGGTATAGTGGAAGGGTCCGGCACCGCAGGTGCGGGGGTGTCCGTGCGGCGGTCCCTCCGGACCTGACGCCCCCCGCGTCTGCGCCGGGGCCCACGCGGCGTGCCCAAAACTTGCATGCAGGGCTCGTGCCGGCGGCGGCCTGCCGTCGTCCTGTCGAGGCTGGATCTCGAAGGTATGGAGTGAAGGAGCTCGAGGAGACAGACGCGATCGGCCATGGGGATGATCACGCCGTGGAACGGGGCGCCGGGGGATGCCGACCAGGGCGCCGGCGCCGAGGTGCAGGAGGCGCGGCCCAAGCTCCAGGAGCCGCCCCTGTACAAGGTGATCCTGCTGAACGACGACTTCACGCCGATGGACTTCGTGGTGGAGGTGCTGGAGCGCTTCTTCCGCATGGACCGTGCCACCGCCACCCGGATCATGCTGCATGTGCATACCCGGGGCATGGGGGTCTGCGGGGTCTTCACGCGGGACGTGGCCGAGACCAAGGTGGATCAGGTCAACCGCTATGCCCGCTCCCATCAGCACCCTTTGCTCTGCGTGATGGAAAAGGCGTAAGATGAGGTGAAACCTCAGGTCCGCGAGGCAAGACCATGTTGAGCAAGGATCTGGAGGAGACCCTCAACGCCGTCTTCCGTGAGGCGCGGGAAAAGCTCCACGAGTTCGTCACTGTGGAGCACCTGCTGCTGGCCTTGCTCAACAACGCCTCCGCGGCCAAGGTCCTGCGGGCTTGCGGCCTGGATCTGGAGCGGCTGCGGGCCGAGCTCACCGAGTTCATCGATCAGACCACCCCCCGGCTCTCGCCCGACGACGGCCGGGAGATCCAGCCCACCCTGGGCTTCCAGCGGGTGCTGCAGCGGGCGGTCTTCCACGTGCAGTCCTCCGGCAAGAAGGAGGTCACCGGGGCCAACGTGCTGGTGGCCATCTTCGGCGAGCAGGACTCCCAGGCCGTCTACCTGCTGCACAAGCAGAACGTCACCCGCCTGGACGTGGTGAACTACATCGCCCACGGCATCTCCAAGGTGCCCGAGGAGGAGGAAGGCACGGGTAGCGCCGCCCCCTCGGGCGAGGAAGAGGAGAGCGCGGCCCGCTCGCCCCTCGAGGCTTATGCCACCAACCTCAACGAGCTGGCCCGCCAGGACAGGATCGACCCGCTCATCGGTCGCGAGCACGAGATCGAGCGCACCATCCAGATCCTCTGCCGTCGGCGCAAGAACAACCCCCTCTTCGTGGGTGAGGCCGGGGTGGGCAAGACCGCCCTGGCCGAGGGGCTGGCCCGGCGCATCGTGGAGGGGCGCGTGCCGGAGGTCCTGGCCGGCAGCACCATCTACGCCCTGGACATGGGGGCCCTGCTGGCGGGCACCAAGTACCGGGGCGACTTCGAGAAGCGCCTCAAGGCTGTGCTGGCCCAGCTGGCCAAGGAGCCGGGCAGCATCCTGTTCATCGATGAGATCCACACCATCATCGGCGCCGGGGCCGCCTCCGGCGGGGTGATGGATGCCTCCAACCTGATCAAGCCGGTGCTGGCCAACGGGAGCCTGCGCTGCATCGGCTCCACCACCTACCAGGAGTATCGGGGCATCTTCGAGAAGGACCGGGCCCTGGCCCGCCGCTTCCAGAAGATCGACGTCCCCGAGCCCTCCGTGGAGGACACGGTGGAAATCCTCAAGGGCCTCAAGAGCCGCTTTGAGCGCCACCACGGGGTGCGCTACTCCCGCGCGGCCCTGCGCGCCGCGGCCGAGCTCTCGGCCCGTTACATCAACGACCGCCATCTGCCGGACAAGGCCATCGACGTCATCGACGAGGCCGGGGCCACCCAGCATCTGCTGCCGCCCTCGAAGCGCAAGAAGACCATCGGGGTGGCGGAGATCGAGCAGGTGGTGGCCAAGATGGCCCGCATCCCGCCCAAGAGCGTCTCGGCCTCGGACAAGGAGGCCCTGCGGAACCTGGAGCGGGACCTCAAGCTGGTGGTCTACGGCCAGGACGAGGCCATCGAGACCCTGGCCTCGGCCATCAAGGTGGCCCGGGCAGGGCTGGGCAGCACCCAGCGGCCCATCGGCTGCTTCCTCTTCGCCGGGCCCACCGGGGTGGGCAAGACGGAGGTCTGCCGCCAGCTCGCCCGCATCCTGGGCATCGAGCTGGTGCGCTTCGACATGTCCGAGTACATGGAGCGGCACACCGTCTCGCGCCTCATCGGCGCCCCGCCGGGTTACGTGGGCTATGACCAGGGCGGGCTGCTCACCGAGGCCATCAACAAGCATCCCCACGCGGTGCTGCTGCTGGATGAGATCGAGAAGGCCCACCCGGACGTCTACAACCTGCTGCTGCAGGTGATGGACCACGGCACCCTCACCGACAACAACGGGCGCCAGACCGACTTCCGCAACGTCATCTTGATCATGACCACCAACGCCGGGGCCCAGGAGATGCAGCGGCCCTCCATGGGCTTCACCCCCCAGGACCACAGCACCGACGCCATGGAGGCCATCCGGCGGCTGTTCACCCCGGAGTTCCGCAACCGGCTCGATGCCATCATCCAGTTCAAGCCTCTGGATCCGGTCACCATCGCCAGCGTGGTGGACAAGTTCATCGTGGAGCTGGAGGCCCAGCTGGAGGAGAAGGGGGTGACCCTGGAGGTGGACGAGGCCGCGCGCCGCTGGCTGGCCGAGCACGGCTTCGATCCGGTGATGGGGGCCCGGCCCATGGCGCGGGTGATCCAGGAGCACATCAAGAAGCCCCTGGCCAACGAGGTGCTCTTCGGCGAGCTGGCCCGGGGCGGGCACGTCAGGGTCACCGAGCGCGACGGGCGCTTGGCCTTCGAGCTGGAGGCCGCAGGCCGCGAGGCTGTCCCCGAGGCCTGAGCCTCGGCCACCCTCTCATCTTTTCTTCGTGTGCCTTTCCGTGCTGGCCCGGGTGGGACCCACGGGCGCCCCCGCTGTCAGCGAGCCCGGTAGACGATGCGGCCCTTGGTGAGATCGTAGGGGGTGAGCTGGACGGTCACCCGGTCCCCCGTGAGGATGCGGATGTAGTGCTTGCGCATCTTGCCGGAGATGTGGGCGGTGACCACGTGCCCGTTGTCCAGCTTGACGCGGAACATGGTGTTGGGGAGGGTCTCGATGACCGTCCCCTCCATCTCGATGTGGTCTTCCTTCGGCATGGGGCGCTCGGGGTCCTCCTGCTCGGTCGCTGAACGAAGGCGCTAGTTTGCCTCATCGCCCGCCGCTTGCAAAGCGTCCGGCCCCCTCCAGGGGTAGCCAGCGGCCTTCCCGGAGCACCTCCAGCGGACGGTAGCGCCCCTTGTAGCTCATCTTGCGGCACGCGGGGATCCAGTAGCCCAGGTAGAGCCAGCGCAGGCCCTGCCGCCGGGCCTCCTCCACCTGGCGCAGCACGGCATGCACCCCCAGGCCGCGGCGGGTCTCCTCGGGCTCGTAGAAGGTGTAGACGGCGGAGAGGGAACGGGGCAGGCGGTCGGTGACCGCCACGGCAAGGAGCCGTTCCCCCAGGCGCAGCTCGTAGCACACGGTGGGCAGCCAGCCGGCGAAGAGGAAGTCGCGATAGGCGGCGAAGGTGGGATCGTCCATGCCCCCGCCGGGGTGCCGGGCGGCGAGATAGCGACGATAGAGTCGGAAGTGCTCCTCGCTGGGCCGTCCAGGGGTGGCCCGCCAGTCCAGGTCGGCATTGCGCCGGAGGTTGCGGCGTTGGGCGCGGTCGGGACGGAAGCGGTCCACGGGGATGCGCACCGGGAGGCAGGCCCGGCAGGCGGGGCAGCCCGGGCGGTAGACGTGGGGGCCGCTGCGCCGGAAGCCCCGCTCCAGCAGGGCCTCGTAGAGGAGCTGGCCGCTAGCCCCTGCGGGAGGTACGGCTACCTGCATCACGGCCTCCCGGCCGGGCAGGTAGTCGCAGGGGTGAGGCGGGGTCTGGAGCAGCTCCACCCAGGGC
>WFXX01000017.1 GCA_015490395.1 Gammaproteobacteria bacterium
GGGCAAGAAGGGACGGCGCCGCAAGCGTTGAGCCAGTGGCCGGGGTGAACCGCGGCGCGGGGGCTGGGGGGCCGGAGACCATCGCCGCTCCGGCTACGCCGCCGGGGCGTGGCGGCGTGGGGGTGATCCGGATTTCAGGGCCTGCGGTGCCAGCCATCGCTCAGGCCGTGCTAGGGCGCCTCCCTAAGCCCCGCCGGGCTCACTATGGCCCTTTCCTGGATGGCGAAGGCCGGCCCCTGGACCATGGCTTGGCGCTGTACTTTCCGGCCCCCCGGTCCTTCACGGGCGAGGAGGTGCTGGAGCTTCACGGCCACGGTGGCCCCGTGGTGATGGAGCTGCTCCTGGAGCGGGTGCTGGCGCTGGGCGCCCGCCTGGCCCGGCCGGGGGAGTTCACGCTGCGGGCCTTCCTCCACGGCAAGCTGGACCTCACCCAGGCCGAGGCGGTGGCGGACCTGGTGGACGCGGCCACCCGAGAGGCCGCGCGCGGCGCCCTGCGCTCCTTGGAGGGGGCCCTCTCCCACAGGGTGCGGGAGCTGGCGGATACCCTGGCTGAAGCCCGTGTGCACCTAGAGGCCTCCCTGGATTTCCCCGATGAGGAGCTGGAGACCCTGCGGGAGGGGGAACTTCTGGGGCGGCTGGAGGGCTGCCGCAGTGCCCTGGAGGCTTTGCTGGAGGAGGCCCGACGGTCCTGTCGCCTGCGCGAGGGGGCCATGGTGGCCCTGGCTGGCCGGCCCAACGTGGGCAAGTCCTCCCTGCTCAACCGCCTCACGGGGGAGGAGCTGGCTATCGTCACCGAGCGGCCCGGCACCACCCGGGACCTGCTGCGCGGCCGCCTGGAGGTGGGGGGGCTGGCAGTGGAGCTGGTGGACACCGCCGGGCTGCGCGAGGCCGAAGATCCTGCCGAGCGCGAGGGCGTGCGTAGGGCATGGGGGGTGGTGGAGCGGGCGGATCACCTGCTCCTCGTGGTGGACGATGCCGAGGCGTTGCCCTCCGGGGAGCTCGCACCAGCCGATCGGGCGCTCCTGGCGCGGTTCCCCGCGGACCTGCCCCTCACCTTGGTGCGCAACAAGATCGATCTCAGCGGCCGATCCCCAGGGATGACGGGTTCGGAGGAAGGCCCTTGGGAGGTGGCCGTCTCCGCGCGCACCGGGGCCGGGCTGGAGGCCCTGCAGGAGCACCTGGCCCGAGTCCTGGGGGGTCGCTCAGGGGCAGAGAGCGGCTTCCTGGCCAGGCGCCGGCACGTGGAAGCCCTCGAGGGAGCCCTGGAGGCCCTAGACGGCGGGCTGAAGCGCTACCATGCGCACCGCCTTCCCGAGCTGCTGGCCGAGGATCTGCGCCTGGCCCATGCGCGGCTGGGGGAGATCACTGGCGCGTTCACCTCCGAGGACCTGCTGGACCGCATCTTTGCCGGCTTCTGCATCGGCAAGTGAAGCGGCGGCTCAGCATCGGGCGGTGGCCACCAGGAAGCGGTGGGGCACCGACAAGCCCTCGGGACCTTCGAAGGGCCCCGCCTCCCGGGCGATGGCCACCCGTACTGCCTCCCGGGCCTCCTCCCCCAGGGCTTCGAGCTGGGGGCTCATGATCCCCGAGGCCAGCACCGTCTCCCAGTAGGCGGCGAAGGAGGGAAAGCGGTAGCGCAGCTCCCCCTCTCGCGCGTGCACCTCCCCAAAGCCCGCCTCCGCCAGCAGGGCCTCGAGGCGCCCGGGCTCGCCCAGGGAGATAGCCTGAGGCCACGGCGGCAGCCGCTCCTCGGGCAGGAAGGGGCGGCAGGCCCGCCAAGCCCAAGCCAAGGTGGGGAAATCCCGCCAGACGGCCAGGGCCAGGGGGGCGCCGGGACGCAGCACCCGGTGCAGCTCCTGGGCCCCGGCCGCCGGGTCGTCGAAGAGCATGAGCCCGAAGCGGGAGCAGGCCCCGTCGGCCGCCTCCGACGCCAGAGGCAGGGCCTCCCCGCGGCCCGCCACGGCCGTCACGGCTAGCCCCTCCCGCGCGGCTTTGCGCACCATGGCTCGCAGCATGCCAAGGGCCGCGTCCACGCCCAGCACCCTGTCCGCTGGCAGGCGCCGGGCCACGCTCAGGGCGGGCTCGCCGGTGCCGCAGGCGAGATCCAGGATCA
>WFXX01000018.1 GCA_015490395.1 Gammaproteobacteria bacterium
GGGCGGGGCGCCGCCCTGGAGCGGGGCGAGCTGCGGGTGCGGCTGGAGGGCGAGGGGGGGCGCTGCGAGCTGGCCGGGCTGCTGCTCGCCGGCGGCCGGGCCCGGCAGGACCTGCTGGCGCGGGTGGAGCACCGGGCCCCCCGCTGCCTCAGCCGGCAGCGCTTCAAGGGGGTGCTGGACGGGCAGGCCCGGGCCGCCTTCACCGGGCAGGTGCTGGTCCCGCCGGGGGCGGCGGGCACCGACGCCCGCCAGGCCTGCCATCACCTCCTGCTCGCCCCGGGGGCGGAGGCCGACGCCCGCCCCGAGCTGGAGATCCACGTCGACGAGGTCCAGTGCGCCCACGGGGCCACCGTGGGCCCCCCCGACGAGGAGGCCCTGTTCTATCTGCGCTCCCGGGGCCTGGACGCGGCCAGTGCCCTGGGGCTGCTGGTGCACGGCTTCGCCGGCGAGCTCCTGGAGGGGCTCGAGCCGCAGGGCCTGCGGCGCAAGGCCCTGGAGGCGGTGCTGGCACGCCTGCCCGGGGGCGGGGGCGAGGCCGGGTCGCTGCTGCTGGAGGAGGGCCGGTGAGCGCCCCGGCCCTCCGTCCCGCCCCCCTGGACGTGGCTCGGGTGCGGGAGGACTTCCCCGTGCTGCACCAGCAGGTGCGGGGCCGCCCCCTGGTCTACCTGGACAACGCGGCCACCGCCCAGAAGCCCCGCGTGGTCATCGAGGCCCTCTCCCGCTACTACGAGCGGGACAACGCCAACATCCACCGCGGGGTGCACGCCCTCAGCGAGCGGGCCACCGAGGCCTACGAGGGGGCCCGGGAGCGGCTGCGGCGCTTCCTGAACGCCGCCGACCGGCGGGAGATCGTCTTCGTGCGGGGCACCACCGAGGCCATCAACCTGGTGGCCCAGAGCTTCGGGCGCGGGCTCCTCGGGCCGGGCGACGAGGTGGTGCTCACCCAGCTCGAGCACCACTCCAACATCGTCCCCTGGCAGCTCCTGGAGCGGGAGCGGGGCGTGCGCCTGCGGGTGGCCCCCGTCCTGGACGACGGCTCGGTGGACCTGGAGGCCCTGCTGGGGCTGCTGGGCCCGCGCACCCGCCTGGTGGCCGTGGCCCACGTCTCCAACGCCCTGGGCACGGTGCTGCCGGTGCGGCGCATCGTGGAGGCGGCCCACGCCGTGGGGGCCCGGGTGCTGCTGGACGGGGCCCAGGCCGCCCCCCATTTGCCCGTGGACGTCCAGGCCCTGGGCTGCGACTTCTACTGCCTCTCGGGGCACAAGCTCTACGGGCCCACGGGCATCGGGGTGCTCTACGCCCGCCTCGAGCTGCTGGAGGCCATGCCCCCCTGGCAGGGCGGGGGGGACATGATCCGCACCGTGAGCTTCGCCGGCTCCACCTTCGCCGACCCGCCCCACAAGTTCGAGGCCGGCACCCCCCACATCGCCGGGGCCATTGGCCTGGCGGCGGCGGCGGATTATCTGGAGGGGCTGGGCATGGAGCGCATCCGGGCCCACGAGGAGGCCCTCCTGGCCTACGCCACCGAGGCCGTGGGCTCGGTGCCCGGGCTGCGCCTGGTGGGCACCGCCCCGGAGAAGGCCGGGATCCTGTCCTTCGTGCTCGAGGGGGTGCACCCCCACGATATCGGCACCATCCTGGACCACGAGGGGGTGGCCGTCCGGGCCGGCCACCACTGCGCCATGCCGGTGATGGAGCGCTTCGGGCTGGCGGCCACCGTCCGGGCCTCCTTCGGCCTGTACAACACCCGGGAGGAGGTGGACGCCCTGGTGGCCGCCCTGCACCGGGTCAGGGAGATCTTCGGCTGATGTCCGAGCTGCGCGAGCTCTACCAGGAGGTCATCTTCGACCACAACCGCAGGCCGCGGAACCGCGGCCCGCTGCCCGGGGCCAACCGGGAAGCCCGGGGCCACAACCCGCTCTGCGGCGATCGCATCACCCTGCGCCTGCAGGTGGAGGACGGGGTCATCCGCGAGGCCCGCTTCGAGGGCGAGGGCTGCGCCATCTCCACCGCCTCGGCCTCCCTGATGACCGAGGCCCTCCGGGGCCGGCCGGTGGAGGAGGCCGAGGCCCTGTTCCGGCGCTTCCACGCCCTGGTCACCGGCGAGGGGCAGCCGCCCGGGGAGGGGCCGCCCCTGGGCAAGCTGGAGGTGCTGGCCGGGGTGCGGGCCTTCCCCTCCCGGGTCAAATGCGCCACCCTGGCTTGGCACACCTTGGAGGCCGCCCTCCACGGGGGCGGCACCGTCACCACCGAATAGGCTAGAATCCGAGCAAGGCGCTCGGGAACCGGGCCCTGCCGGGTCCGGTCCCATCTCCTGGCGATGGACATGCGCACCAACGAGATCGTCACCCTGAGCCGCGACTGCGACGCGGTGCTCATCCCCTACGGCAACACCGTGCGCCTGCCCAAGGGCCAGCAGGTGACCATCACCCAGTCCCTGGGCGGCAGCTACACGGTGTACGTGGAGGGGCACCTGATGCGCATCGACGGCAAGGACGCCGACGCCCTGGGCAAGGAGCCGGCTCCGGACCCCTTCGCCGAGCTGCGGGACCGGCCCCCCGGGCCGGTGGACGAGAAGCTGGTCTGGCGCCAGCTGGCCACCTGCTACGACCCCGAGATCCCCATCAACATCGTGGACCTGGGCCTGATCTACGGCCTGGAGATCCAGCCCTTGGGCGAGAGCCACGAGGCCGGCTACCGGGTGGCGATCCGCATGACCCTCACCGCCCCGGGCTGCGGCATGGGCCCCATGCTCCAGACCGAGGTGGAGGAGAAGGTCAAGCAGGTGCCCAACGTCAAGGAGGTGCAGGTGGAGCTGGTCTTCGACCCCCCCTGGGACCAGAGCCGCATGTCCGAGGCCGCCAAGCTGCAGGCCGGCCTCCTCTGAAGGGCGGCGCCGTGAGCGGTTGGGTGACCGTGGCCCGGGAGGAGGAGGTCCCCGTGGGGGGCTGCCGGCTGGTGGAGGTGGAGGGCACCGAGGTGGCCCTGCTCCACCTCCCGGACGGCTGGCACGCCGTGGAGAACCTCTGCACCCACGACTACGCCGAGCTGGTCACCGACGGGCACTGCCGCCTGGAGGGCGCCCCCGGCCGGGAGGCCCTGGTCTGCCCCCGCCACGGGGCCCGCTTCTGCCCCCGCACGGGCAGGGCCCTCACACCCCCGGCCTACGAGGACCTGGCCGTCTTCGAGGTGCGGGTGGTGGAGGGGCAGGTCCAGGTCCGCGACCCCCGCTGGTCCTGAGCGGGAATCCCGAGTAAAACGCTCCGTTATGTGACGAGGTCACAGAGGCCGGCCCTGCGCCGTGCTTCACTGCAGATGTGCCCGGAGAGGCGGGCACGCCACAGAGGAGGCACGGCCATGAGGACCCTCATCGAGCGGCTGCGCCCCATCCAGAACGTGGGGCTCTGGGACCGCATCCTGCGCACGGTGGTGGGCGCCGGCCTGATGGGCTGGGCGGTCCTGCACCTGGGGGATGCGGCGGTGGACTGGCATGCCTATGCCATGCTCCTGGCGGTCTATCCCCTGATCACCGCCCTGCTGGGCTGGGATCCCTTCTACGCCATGGCCGGGGGGCGGACCTGCGCCGATGCCGGGCGGAACCAGTGCGGCACCTTCCCCTATGAGGTGGAGGCCGCCCTGGGCAAGGAGCTGGAGCCGGAGGAGCCCTTCGACCACAGCCTGGCCTCGGTCCGGCACCACGAGGAGGTCGCGAGGAAGCACAGGGCCAGGGCGGCTTGAGGCAGGGAGGCCGGAGGCGGCCGCGCAGGGCTGCGCGCCGATCCCACCCTGCTTCGCCGGGAGGCAGGCGGGCAAGGACCCGGAACGGATGGGCCCGCCCGCTGCCGGCCCTTCCCTGGCCTGGGGGTTGGGGAAGGGCCTCTCTCAGGCCGCCTCTCCTCCCGCTGCCGGTCCGGCGCCTCCGCCGGGGCTCCGGGGGGCAGCGAGGCGGCGGAAAAGGATCAGGCTCAGGTCGTCCGGATGGCTGGGCAGGGGACGGCCCTCCGGCCCCGGCTCCTGCTGCAGCATCCGGGCCCGGGCGTCGACCAGCAGCCGCCGGGCGCAGCGCTCCAGGGGCCCGGCCCGGGCCCGTGCCAGGATCTCCTCCGGGTAGAGGTTGTCTGCCAGGCCGTCGCTGGCCAGCAGTACCGTGTCCCGGGGCGCCAGACGCACCACCGGCCCTACGTCGATGCTCATCTCGGGCGAGCCCACCACGTTGGAGACCAGGTTGCGCTGGGCGTGGTGCAGGGCCTGGGTCTCGCTGAGCAGGCCCGCCTCCACCGCGTACCCCACCGGTGAGTGGGCCACCGTCTGGTGCTTCAGGCGGCCCCGCTGGCCCACCACCAGCACCAGGGAGTCTCCCACCTGATAGCTGCGCAGGCGCTCGCCCTGGATCTCGGCCACTGCCAGGGTGGTGGCCGCCCCCGGGAGCTCGGCCAGGATGCGCCGATTGGCCTCCTCGATCCCATCCAGGATGGCCTCGCGCAGCGCCGCCTCCCCGGCCCCCGCGGCTGCGGCCACCGCCCGGGCCAGGGTCTCCACCGCCAAGGCCGCCGCGGCCTCCCCCGCCGGCAGCCCTCCCAGCCCGTCGGCCACGGCCAGCACCGCCGCCCCGGGGCCGGCTGGCAGCAGGGCCAGCGCATCCTCGTTGGGGCCCGCCTTGCCGGGGGCCCGCCAGCTGGCGTA
>WFXX01000019.1 GCA_015490395.1 Gammaproteobacteria bacterium
ATATTGGAGGCCCCCACCACCACCGCCTCCCGCCCCCGCAACTCCAGGCCCGTCTTGGCCAGCAGGGCCATGACCCCCTTGGGCGTGCAGGGGCGCAGCACCGGCAGGCGCACCGCCAGGCGGCCCACGTTGTAGGGGTGGAAGCCGTCCACGTCCTTGTCCGGGCGGATGGCCTCCACCACCGCCTCGGGATCGATGTGCCCGGGCAGCGGAAGCTGGACCAGGATCCCGTCCACGGCGGGGTGCTCGTTGAGCTCCTGCACCAGCGCCAGGAGGGCCTCTTGGGAGATGGAGGCCGGCAGGTCCCGGGCCCAGGAGCGGAAGCCTACCTCCTCGCAGGCCCGGCGCTTGTTGCGGACATAGACCTGTGAGGCGGGGTCCTCCCCCACCAGCACCACCGCCAGGCCAGGCGGGCGCAGGCCAGCGGCCCGCCGGGCCGCCACCCGTCGGGCCACCGCCTGCCGGACGCGGGCGGCCAGGGCCTTGCCGTCCAGGATGCGCGCGCTCAAGGCTGAGGTATTAGGAGAAGAGGAAAAGAGCATTGTTGCACGCGCTGCACGGTACCGACAAGCCAGGTGCTCCCTGGCCAAGGGGTCGAAGGCTAGCTTATCATCGGCTATCTTCTTGAATCGCCCACCGTGACCAATGGCAGGCAGGACCCTTTACCAGAAGCTTTGGGACGATCACGTGGTGGAGCGCCGCGAGGACGGTGCCTGCCTGCTCTACATCGACCGTCAGCTCCTGCACGAGGTGACCTCTCCCCAGGCCTTCGAGGGCCTGCGCCTGGCCGGGCGGCGGGTGTGGCGCCCCGGGGCCCATCTGGCCACCGCCGACCACAATGTGCCCACCACGGACCGCGCCCAGGGTATCGGCGATCCGGTCTCCCGGCTCCAAGTGGAGACCCTGGCGCGCAATTGCGCCGACTTCGGCATCGAGCTCTATGGCATGGAGGATCCCCGCCAGGGCATCGTGCACGTCATCGGGCCCGAGCTGGGCTTCACCCAGCCGGGGATGACAGTGGTCTGCGGCGACTCCCACACCTCCACCCACGGGGCCCTGGCCGCCCTGGCCTTCGGCATCGGCACCTCGGAGGTGGAGCATGTGCTGGCCACCCAGTGCCTCTGGCAGCGTCCCTCCCGGACCATGCGGGTGCAGGTGGCGGGGCGCCTGGGGCCGGGGGTGTCGGCCAAGGACCTGGCCCTGGCCCTCATCGGCCGCATCGGCACCGCGGGGGGCACGGGGCATGCCATCGAGTTCGCCGGCGAGGCGGTGGAGGCCCTCAGCATGGAGGGCCGCATGACGCTGTGCAACATGGCCATCGAGGCCGGGGCCCGCTGCGGCCTGGTGGCCGTGGACGAGCGGACCATCGAATACCTGCGCGGGCGCCCCTTCGCCCCCCGGGGGGCGCTCTGGGAGCAGGCGGTGCAGGCCTGGCGGGGGCTGCGCTCGGATCCCGACGCGGCCTTCGACCGGGAGGTGCGCCTGGAGGCGGGGCAGATCGCCCCCCAGGTCACCTGGGGCACTTCCCCGGAGCAGGTGGTCCCAGTGGACGGGGCGGTGCCGGATCCGGAGCGGGAGCCCGATCCGGTGCGCCGGGAAGGGATGCGCCGGGCGCTGGCCTACATGGGCCTGGCGCCGGGCACCCCCATCCGGGACATCCGCATCGACAAGGTCTTCATCGGCTCCTGCACCAACGCCCGCCTGGAGGACCTGCGGGAGGCGGCGCAGGTGGTGCGCGGCCGGCGCGTGGCCCCCAACGTGCGCCAGGCCCTGGTGGTGCCCGGGTCCGGGGCGGTCAGGCGCCAGGCCGAGGCCGAGGGGCTGCACGAGGTCTTCCTGGCGGCGGGCTTCGAGTGGCGCGAGCCCGGCTGCTCCATGTGCCTGGCCATGAACGCCGACCGGCTGGAGCCGGGTGAGCGCTGCGCCTCCACCTCCAACCGCAACTTCGAGGGACGGCAGGGGGCCGGGGGGCGCACCCATCTGGTCAGCCCCGCCATGGCGGCGGCGGCGGCCGTGGCCGGGCGCTTCGTGGACGTGCGGGAGCTGCTGTGATGGAGCGCTTCGTCAGGCACACCGGACTGGTGGCCCCCCTGGACCGGCCCAACGTGGACACCGACCAGATCATCCCCAAGCAATACCTGAAGTCCATCCGGCGCACCGGCTTCGGGGTGAACCTCTTCGACGGCTGGCGCTACCTGGACCCGGGCGGCCCCGACAGCGACCACGCCCGGCGGCGGGAGAACCCGGACTTCGTGCTCAACCAGCCCCGCTACCGGGGCGCCACCATCCTGCTGGCGCGGGAGAACTTCGGCTGCGGCTCGTCCCGGGAGCACGCCCCCTGGGCCCTGGCCGACTACGGCTTCCGGGCCCTCATCGCCCCCAGCTTCGCCGATATCTTCTACAACAACTGCTTCAACAACGGCCTGCTGCCGGTGGTGCTGCCGGCCGAGACCGTGGACCGGCTCTTCCGGGAGGTGGAGGCCCAGGAGGGCTACCGGCTGACCGTGGACCTGGAGGAGCAGGTGGTGATCACCCCCTCCGGCGAGCGGCTGCCCTTCCACGTCGAGCCCGCCCTGCGGCGCAAGCTCCTGGAGGGGCTGGACGACATCGGCCTGACCCTGGAGCGGGCCGGGGCCATCCGGGCCTACGAGGCCCGGCGCCGCCGGGAGGCGCCCTGGCTGTTCCAGGACCTGGGGGAGGAGGCGTGAGCCGGCGCATCCTGCTGCTTCCCGGCGACGGCATCGGCCCGGAGATCGTGGCCGAGGCCCGTCGCCTCCTGGAGTGGCTCCGG
>WFXX01000020.1 GCA_015490395.1 Gammaproteobacteria bacterium
GGCTGGGAGGGGATGCCGCCGCGGCTACGGCTGGAGGGGATCGGCATGACCTCCCAGCGTGCTCGGGACCGGCTGGTGCGGCGGCTCGAGGAGGCGGGCATCCGTCATCCCCTGGTCCTGGAGGTGATGCGCCGCGTGCCTCGGCACCTGTTCGTGGACGAGGCCTTGGCCAGCCACGCCTACGAAGAAACGGCCCTGCCCATCGGCTTCGGCCAGACCCTCTCCCAGCCTTACGTGGTGGCGCGCATGACCGAGGCCCTGCTGGAGGAGGGCCCCTTGGGTAAGGTGTTGGAGGTGGGCACTGGCTCGGGCTACCAGGCAGCGGTGCTGGCCTGCGTGGCGCGCGAGGTGGTGACCGTGGAGCGTCTCCAGGCCCTGGTGTTGCCCGCCCGGCGGCGCCTGCGGGAGCTGGGTCTGCACAACGTGCGGGTGCGACATGCGGACGGGCGTGAGGGCTGGCCCCCCGAGGCCCCCTACGACGGGATCCTGCTGGCGGCGGCCCCGGAGCGGCTGCCGGCGGGCTTGCTGGAGCAGCTCGCCCCGGGGGGACGTCTGGTGGCACCCGTGGGCCCCGCGGGCCGGCAAAGCCTGCTGCTCCTAATCCGGGACGGGCGTCGCGGTCTCGTCCGACGCATCCTGGGCCCGGCCAGCTTCGTGCCCCTGCGGCCGGGGGCCGAGTGAATGGGCCTGTGGTCCGGCCTCTACGAGCGCACCCTGCGCTGGGCTTCTCACCCCCGTGCCCCGTGGTACCTGGCTGCGCTGAGCTTCGCCGAGTCCTCCTTCTTCCCGGTGCCGCCAGACGTGATGCTGGCGCCCATGGTGCTGGCTCGCCCCCGGGCGGCTTGGCGCCTCGCGGCCCTGACCACGCTCGCCTCGGTGGCGGGGGGCGTGGCCGGCTACGCGGTGGGGGCGCTGGCCCTAGAGGCGATCCGTCCCTGGCTGGAGGGCGGCGGGGCCTGGGAGACCTACCTGCAGGCCCGGGCCTGGTTCGACCGCTGGGGCGTCTGGGTGGTGCTGGTGGCCGGTTTCTCGCCCATCCCCTACAAGATGTTCACCCTGGCGGCGGGGACCCTGGGCATGCCGCTGGTGCCCTTCGTCCTGGCCTCGGTGCTGGGGCGAGGGGCGCGCTTCTATCTGGTGGCTGGCCTGCTGCGCTGGAGAGGCGAGGCGGTGCACCGCGTGCTCAAGGCCCACATGGATCGCATCGGCTGGGCTCTGGTGGGCGCCCTGGCGGTGGCCTGGCTCGTGCTGCGCTGAGGGCTTGGTGCCTGCTGGCGGCTGCGGCTTTACTGCTGGCGGCCTGCGGGGGTTTCGCGTATCACCGGGTGCGCGAGGGCGAGACCCTCTATAGCATTGGCTGGCGCTACGGGTTGGACCATCGGGACCTGGCCCGCTGGAACGGCTTGCAGCCGCCGTATCTCATCCGGCCCGGTCAGCTCCTGCGTCTGGAGCCGCCGCCGGGGGAAGTGGGGGGGCGGCCGCAAGCCCAGGCGGAGAAGGCTCAGCCCGGCCCGCCGGCCGGGACGGCCCCTTCTGCGGCCGGCCCGCGTGCCGGAGCGGCCTCCGCGTCCCGCCCGACCGCTGCCTTGCGCTGGCGCTGGCCCGCGGACGGCCCCGTGCTGCGGCGCTTCGGGGAGGGACCCGTGCCGGGGCGCGGGATCCAGATCGGCGGGCGGGTGGGGCAACCGGTGCGCGCCGCCGCCGACGGCGTGGTGGTCTATGCGGGCCGGGGCCTGCCACAGTACGGGGCCTTGGTCATCATCCGGCACGACGAGCACTTTCTCAGCGCCTACGGCCACAACCGGGCCCTCCTGGTGCAAGAGGGTCAGCAGGTGAAGGCAGGTCAGCGCATCGCCTCCATGGGCGAGCAAGGAGGACGTGCCCTGCTGCACTTCGAGATCCGCTACGACGGCGAGCCTCGCGATCCCTTGCGCCTGTTGCCGCGGCGCTGATTCTGGCAGCCGCGGGCTTGACCTGCTGACCGTTTCGCGGCAGGCTGAAGGTGTCGGGGCAGCAGAAGGGGCTCGACCCATGAGCAACGAGGACCCGACCGCCCAGGGCGCGCCTCCGCCCGAGGCGCGCGGCGCCCCACCCGCAGCCAGCCGCCGCGCGGGGGGTGCGCGAGCGGGGCCAAGGAGGCTCCGCGACGTCCCCCAGGGGGCCAGCGTTCGGGACGTGACCCGGATGTACCTGAGGGACATCGGCTTCGTCCCTCTGCTCACCGCCGAGGAGGAGGTGGAGCTGGCCCGCAAGGCTCAAGCGGGGGACATGGACGCCCGCCGGCGCATGATCGAGGCCAACCTGCGCCTGGTGGTCAAGATCGCCCGCCATTATCTCCACCGCGGCCTCTCCCTCCTGGATCTCATCGAGGAAGGCAACCTGGGCCTGATCCGGGCCGTGGAGAAGTTTGACCCCGAGCGCGGCTTCCGCTTCTCCACCTACGCCACTTGGTGGATTCGCCAGACCATCGAGCGGGCCTTGATGAACCAAGGGCGCACCGTGCGTCTGCCCGTGCACGTGATCAAGCAGCTCAATGCCTCGCTGCGCACCGCGCGCAAGCTGGCCCAGGGGCTGGATCACGAGCCGCGCCCGGAGGAGATCGCTAAGGCCATGGACCGCCCTCGGGAGGAGGTGGAGCGGCTGCTGCACTTCCACGAGCGGGAGCTGTCCATCGACGGCGGCCCCCACGAGGAGCGCTCCCTCCTGGAGACCCTCACCGACGAGTCGGCGGGGGATCCCAGCGAGCGGCTGCACGAGGAGCGGGTGGCCCGCCGCCTGGAGGGCCTGCTGGACCGCCTCAGCGAGAAGCAGCGCCGCGTGGTGGAGCAGCGCTTCGGCCTGCGGGGCCACGAGGCCTCCACCCTGGAGGAGGTGGGGCGGCGCATCGGGGTGACCCGGGAGCGGGCCCGGCAGATCCAGGTGGAGGCCCTGCGCCGGCTGCGGGAGATGATGGAGCGCGAGGGCGGGGGGGCTGAGCAGTACCTCTGACTGCCCTGCCGGGCGTTGGCCTCAGTCCTCCTCCACCATGAGGAGGGCGGCGGCCACCCGTCGGCCGTCGGCCATGAGGATGTTGTAGGTGCGGCAGGCCGCGGGGGTGTCCATCACCTCGTGGCCGATCCCGGCCTCTGTCAAGGGGGCCAGGACCTCCGGGGGCGGCCAGCGCAGCCGCCGCCCGCAGCCCAGGAGCACCACCTCGGGCGGGGGCTCCAGCGCCACCAGGGCCGCCAGGTGCTCGGGCAGCAGCTCCTCGAAGCGCTGGGGGGGCCAGTCCCGCCATAGGGTCCCTGGGGTCACCACCACCGAGCGGCGTAGGATCTCCTGGCGCACGCGGGTGGCGTCTGGCCCCACCGCGTCCATCACCTCTGGGCCCTCCTCCCGGCTGCCCCGGGGCAGGATCACGGTGATCTGGCCGGGGGCGCAGGCACGGATGCTGTGGCCGGAGGCATCGAAATCCAGAGCGATGTGCATCGGTGGCCTCCCAAGGGCGATGCCTTCAAGCTAGCCCGCCGCCGCCCGCTCCGCAAGGGGTATTTGACAGCCCTCCCCGGCCCTCGCTAAAGTGCCGTGTTCTCTGGAGTCAGGGGAATGCCCCCTGCCGCCGCGGCGCCCCGCAACGCGCACGGGCCACGACCTTGAACGAAGAGTTTCCCCGCATCAAGCGCCTCCCCCCGTACGTCTTCAACATCGTCAACGAGCTCAAGGCCAGGGCCCGGGCTCGGGGGGAGGACATCGTGGACTTCGGGATGGGCAACCCGGACCGGCCCACCCCGCGCCACATCGTCCAGAAGCTGGTGGAGGTGGCCCAGCGGGAGGACGTGCACCGCTATTCGGTCTCCCGGGGCATCCCGCGCCTCAGGCGGGCCATCTGCCAGTGGTACCGGCGCCGCTTCCAGGTGGAGCTGGACCCCGAGACCGAGGCCATCGTCACCATCGGCTCCAAGGAGGGCCTGGCCCACTTGGCCCTGGCCACCATGGCCCCGGGGGACGTGGCCCTGGTGCCCAACCCTTCTTATCCCATCCACCCCTACGGCTTCGTCATCGCCGGGGCAGACATCCGCCATGTGCCCCTGGTGCCGGGGGTGGACTTCTTCGCCGAGCTGGAGAAGGCCATTCGGGGCTCCTGGCCCAAGCCCAAGATGCTGGTGCTCAACTTCCCCGGCAACCCCACCACCCAGTGCGTGGAGCTGGACTTCTTCGAGCGGGTGGTGGCCGTGGCCCGGGAGCACCAGATCTGGGTGGTGCACGACCTGGCCTATGCGGACATCGTCTTCGACGGCTACACCGCCCCCTCCATCCTCCAGGTGCCCGGGGCCAAGGAGGTGGCGGTGGAGTTCTTCACCCTCTCCAAGAGCTACAACATGCCCGGCTGGCGGGTGGGCTTCATGTGCGGCTCCCCGGTGCTGGTGGAGGCCCTGGCGCGGATCAAGTCCTACCTGGACTACGGCATGTTCACCCCCATCCAGGTGGCAGCCATCACCGCACTGGAGGGCCCGCAGGATTGTGTGGCCCAGACCCGGGAGACCTACCGACGCCGGCGGGACGCCCTGATCAGCGGGCTGAACAGCATCGGCTGGGAGGTGGAGCCTCCCAGGGGGTCCATGTTCGTCTGGGCGCCCATCCCGGAGCCGTACCGGGAGCTGGGCTCCCTGGAGTTCGCCAAGAAGCTGCTCCGGGAGGCCAAGGTGGCCGTCTCGCCGGGGGTGGGCTTCGGCGAGCATGGCGACGATCACGTGCGCTTTGCCCTCATCGAGAACGAGCACCGTACCCGCCAGGCCGTGCGCGGGATGCGGGAGATGTTCCGCCGCGACGGCCTGCTGCGGCCGCCGGCGCGGCGGGTGGTGCGCTGAGGGCGCAGAGGGAGGAGGCAAGCGGTGGAAGCGGTCAAGGTGGGCCTGGTGGGCATGGGCACGGTGGGGGGCGGCACGG
Organism: Gammaproteobacteria bacterium; assembly: GCA_015490395.1. Lineage (GTDB taxonomy): Bacteria > Pseudomonadota > Gammaproteobacteria > DRLM01 > DRLM01 > S141-70. The sequence continues at coordinate 4,927 of WFXX01000020.1, forward strand.
TCACGGTGCTGCGGCGCAATGCCGAGGAGATCCGGCGCCGGGCGGGGCGCCCCATCGAGATCGCCGTGGCCGCGGTGCGCGACCCGGCCCGCCCTCGCTCCTGTGACACCAGCGGGATCCGCCTCACCACCGATCCCCTGGCGGTGGCCGCCGACCCCGAGGTCCAGGTGGTGGTGGAACTCATGGGCGGCACGGGCCTGGCCCGGGAGGTGGTGGAGCGGGCAGTGGAGGCCGGCAAGCACGTGGTCACCGCCAACAAGGCCCTCATCGCCACCTGCGGCAACGAGCTCTTCGCCCAGGCCCAGGAGCGGGGGGTGATGATCGCCTTCGAGGCCGCGGTGGGGGGCGGGATCCCCATCATCAAGGCGGTGCGCGAGGGCCTGGCCGCCAACCGCATCCAGTGGCTGGCGGGCATCATCAACGGCACGGCCAACTACATCCTCACCGAGATGCGAGACAAGGGCCGGGCCTTCGACGAGGTCCTGGCCGAGGCCCAGCGCCTGGGCTACGCCGAGGCCGACCCCACCTTCGACGTCGAGGGCATCGACGCGGCCCACAAGCTCACCATCCTGGCGGCCATCGCCTTCGGCATCCCGTTGCGCTTCGAGCAGGTCTACGTCGAGGGCATCAGCGCCCTCACCCCGGAGGACGTAGCCTACGCCGGCGAGCTAGGCTACCGCATCAAGCATCTGGGCATTGCCAAGCGCATCGACGGGGGCGTGGAGCTGCGGGTCCATCCCACCCTGATCCCCGAGCGCAGGCTCATCGCCAACGTGGACGGGGTGATGAACGCGGTCCTGGTCTGGGGGGACGCGGTGGGTCCCACCCTGTACTACGGGGCCGGGGCCGGGGCCGAACCCACGGCCTCGGCGGTGGTGGCGGATCTGGTGGAGGTGGTGCGGGCCATGACCGCCGACCCGGAGAACCGGGTGCCCCACCTGGCCTTCCAGCCCGATGCCCTGGAGGATCTGCCCATCCTGCCCATGGACCAGGTGGAGACGGCCTACTATCTCCGCCTCCAGGCCCGGGACCGGCCGGGGGTGCTGGCGGAGGTCGCCGGCATCTTGGCCCGACAGGGGATCAGCATCGAGGCGGTGATCCAGAAGGAGCCACCGCCGGGCAGCCAGCAAGTATCGGTGATCCTGCTCACCCACCGGGTGCAGGAGCGCCGCATGCGCGAGGCCATCCGCCAGATGGAGGCCCTGGAGGACGTCACGGCCCCGGTGGTGCGCCTGCGCGTCGAGAGCCTGGGCGGGCGCTGACGCCCTGCCGGAGGAGGAGATGGCCCGCTACATTGGCCTCATCGAGCGCTATCGGGACCGCTTGCCGGTGCCCGATGATGCCCGGGTGATCAGCCTGGGCGAGGGCAACACCCCGCTCATCCGCCTCCACCACGTCCCCCGGCTCACCGGCCGGGAGGTGGAGCTCTACGTCAAGTACGAGGGCCTCAACCCCACCGGCTCCTTCAAGGATCGGGGCATGACCGTGGCGGTGACCAAGGCCGTGGAGGAGGGTAGCCGGGCGGTGATCTGCGCCTCCACCGGCAACACCTCCGCCTCGGCCGCGGCCTACGCCGCCCGGGCCGGCATCCAGGCCTTCGTGCTCATCCCCGAGGGCAAGATCGCCCTGGGCAAGCTGGCCCAGGCCATGCTCCACGGGGCCCGGGTGCTGCAGATCCGGGGCAACTTCGACGACGGCATGCGCCTGGTCAGGGAGCTGGGGGCGGAGACCCCGGTCACCATCGTCAACTCCATCAACCCCTACCGCCTCCAGGGCCAGAAGACCGCCGCCTTCGAGATCGTGGACGAGCTGGGCTTCGCCCCGGACTATCACTGCCTGCCGGTGGGCAACGCGGGCAACATCACCGCCTACTGGATGGGCTACCGGGAGTACCACGAGCACGGCCTGGTCAACGCCTTGCCCCGCATGGTGGGCTACCAGGCCGAGGGGGCTGCCCCCTTGGTGCGGGGGGCTCCGGTGGAGCGGCCCGAGACCGTGGCCACCGCCATCCGCATCGGCCACCCCCAGAGCTGGGAGGGGGCGGTGCGGGCCCGGGACGAGTCCGGGGGCTGGTTCGACGCCCTGAGCGATGAGGAGATCCTGGCCGCCCAGCGCCTTCTGGCCGAGCGGGAGGGGATCTTCTGCGAGCCGGCCTCGGCCGCCTCCCTGGCCGGGGCCCTGCGGGACATCCGCGCCGGGCGCATCCCCGAGGGCTCCCGGGTGGTCTGCACCCTCACCGGCCACGGGCTCAAGGACCCGGACACGGCCATCGCCCAGGCCGGGGAGCGGGTGGCCACCATCCCCGCCGAGCGGGAGGCCGTGCGCCGGGCCATCCTGGAGCAGGTGGACTAGGTCCGCTGTCCCGCGGCCCCCGCAGCCTCCCCGTCAGCCCCCCGTC
>WFXX01000021.1 GCA_015490395.1 Gammaproteobacteria bacterium
CGTCGAGCGCACCGACCTGGAGCCCGACCCCCGCCTGCCCGAGCTGGTGGGCGGCCTGCTGGGCAAGGGCCACATCCTGCCCGCCCCTCTGCTGCCCCCCGAGGCGTGGATCACCGAGGTCCAGCCCACCCCCATGGCCCGGGGCCAGCGCGAGCTGCCTCTGGCCCTGGTGGTGCAGGACGCCTCCGGAGAGGAGGTGCTGCGCTACCGCTTCGGGCGCATCCCCCGGGCCGAGAGCGTGGCCGTCTCGGTCAACGGGCTCCTGGAGCAGGCGGGCAAGGGCCTGCCCAGCGGCTACGGGCACGTGGAGCTGGTCTACGACTTCGGCGAGGGGGGCGGGGCCGACGGCTGGCTGCACGGCCTGTTCCGGTATACCCGGCGCGATAGCGGGCACGCAGCCGAGACCAGCTTCGGGGCCCACCTCTACAACATGCCTCTGGTCTACCGGAACGAGCCCCAGTCCTACATCAGCGAGCCCCCCGGCCTGAGCACCCGCCTGTTCCTGCGGCTGGGGCCGGAGGGCACCGACACCTTCTGCCAGCTCATCTATCCCGCCTCGCGGCCCTGGCACCCCTTCTCCGACACCCGTCTGATCCTCTTCGACGCTGCGGGCCGGGAGGTGGCCCAGGCCGGGCTGCGCATCCCCTGCGGGGGCTCGCGGCTGTGGCGCTACAGCGAGCTCTTCGACGAGGCGGCCCGGCGGCGGGCCGGCGAGGGGGCCTATGTGATGATCCGGGACCTCACCTGCCGCCTCTTCGGCTATCACGGCCTGGAGCGTGCCGGCAGCGGGGGGGCCGTGTTCAGCCTGGACCACATGTTCGGTTTTTGAGACGAGCTGGCCCGAGCTGTCCGCGCGGGCTCAGGGTATGGTGATGGGCTCGGCCTTGACTTGGAGGCTGACCGCCTGCATGTGGCCGGCCTCGTTCACCGGCTCGAAGACGGTGAGGATCTCGGTGGCGGTGCCCCGGCTGTAGGCGGTCTGGTAGGTCAGCAGATAGAACGTGCCGCTGAAGACGGTGTTGATCTCGATGTCCTTGAGCTGGTAGCGCTGCAGCCGCCCCAGCTGCACCTTGCGCGCCCGCAGCTCCTCCAGCCAGGCCTCCTGGGGCTTCTTCCCGGCCAGTCGGGCGGCGGCGGCCTCCAGGTCGTCCTCGTGCAGGGCCTGGTAGAAGGCCTCGGCCACGGCCTTGGCCTGCTCGGTGCGGTGCTGCACGGTGCAGGCCCCCAGCAGGGCCAGGGCGGCCAGGAGCAGGCTGGCCGCCAAGAGGCGGCGGGGCTGGACGCTGGGGCTCACGGGCCTCTCCCTCCTCGGCTGCGCTCGCTCCACGGCGGGGCCCATTTTATACGGGCCCTCCCCAGCACGCTCCCCCCGCGTGGCCTACGGCTTGGCCCTAGTGCCCGGCGTAGAGGGCGGCCACCCGCTCGGCATGGCGCTCCAGGATACGGGCGCGCCTGGGCTTGAGGGTGGGGGTGAGCAGGCCGTTGTCCACCGTCCAGGGCTCCAGGACCACCGCCGCGCGCCGGATGCGGGCGTAGCCGGGGATGGGGCGGGCCTCCAGACGGGCGGCCACCCGCTCCAGGGCCCAGCGCTCGGCCCGCGGGTCCTCGGGCCGGCTGGGATCCAGCCTCAGCCGCTGGCAGGCCTCCTCCCAACGCTGAGGGTCGGGCACGAGGAGCGCCGCCAGGTAGGGCCGGCCCTCCCCCAACACCAGGGCCTGGTCAAAGACGGGGTCCTCCGCGATGGCCGCCTCCAGGTCCGCGGGGGGGACCTTCTCCCCGTTGGCCAGGACGATGATCTCCTTGATCCGGCCGGTGATGCGGATGCGCCCCCCCTCCAGGGTGGCCTGGTCCCCGGTGTGCAGCCAGCCCTCGGTGTCCACTAGCGCGGCGGAGGCCTCGGGGAGGTTCCAGTAGCCCCGGGTGACGCCGGGGCTGCGCACCAGCAGCTCGTCCTGCTCCCCCAAGCGCACCTCCACCCCCTCCAGGGGGCGACCCACGGTGGCCGGGTCGTTGTCCTCCAGGCGGTTGACGCTCACCACGGGGCTGGCCTCGGTGAGGCCGTAGCCCTGGAGCAGCGGCAGGCCCAGGCCGATGAACAGCCGCGCCTCGGCCTCGCGCAGGGGGGCGCCGCCGCAGACGGCCACCCGCAGCCGCCCCCCCAGCCGGGCCCGGAAGGGCCGTCCCGCCAGCGCATCCAGCAGGGGCGCGGCCAGCAGCCACGGGCACCAGCCCGCCCGGCCCTGGGCCCGCAGGAAGCGGGCCCAGCCCGCCGCCACCGCCGCCTGCAGGAGGGCGCGGCGGACCGGCGAGGCCTCCAGGGCCTCCTCCAGCCGCCGGCGAACCCGCTCGAAGATCCGGGGCACGGCGATGAGCACCGTGGGCCGCACCTGACGCAGGTCCTCGGCCAGCTGGGCCACCGAGCGGGCGTAGGCCACCGTGGCCCCTGCGGTCATGGGCAGATAGAGGCCCGCCGTGCGCTCCAGGGTATGAGACAGGGGCAGGAAGGACAGGAACAGGTCCTCCCGGTAGGCCGGCACCGCCTGCAGGGCCGCCCAGGCGTTCCACAGGATGTTGCCGTGGGTGAGCATCACCCCCTTGGGTGGGCCGGTGGTGCCCGAGGTGTAGACGATGGTGGCCAGGTCCTCAGGGGCGGTACGCCCCCCGGGCGGCGGGGGGGCCTCGGCCGGCAGCCAACCTTCGGTGCCCACCACCCGTAGGTCCGTCTCGCCTCCCGGCAAGGGGCCTTCCACCACGACCCGCTCCACACCCTCCAGAGGCTGGCCCGCCTCCCGCAGGGCCCGCCAGCAGGCCGGCGTCAGGTAGAGCAAGCGGGCCCCGCTGTCGGCCAGCTGGTAGGCGGCGCTCTCTGGGCGGTCCTGGCAGTAGAGGGGCACCACCACCAGCCCCAGAGCCAAGGCTCCCTGCTCGAAGGCCACCCAGGCGGGCCCGTTGGGGCGCATCACGGCCACCCGATCCCCGGGGGCCAGGCCCTCGGCGGCCAGGGCGGCGTGCCAGCGTCCCGCCTCCCGGGCCATGGCCTCCCAGGTCCAGGCGCGCCAGCGTTCCGCTTTCGGATCCCAGTCCAGGTAGGCCGTCGCTTGGGGGCTGCGCCGCACCCGCTCGCGGAACAGGCCGTCCAGGGTCCGGGAGGCCTGCAGGGGGATGGGCTCGAAGCGGCCGGGCATCACCGCCTCCCCTCAGCCGCCGCCTCCCGGCAGCCCCCAGGGTCTCTCCCAGCCCGGGTCGGGGGCGAAGCGGGGCCCGTGGGCCCGGGCCAGCTCGGCCAGGCGGGCGCGGAGCCGCTCCCGGCCGGCGGCGAGGGCATGCCGCAAGGGGCCACCCCGGAAGGGGGCGAAGCCGGCCCCGAAGACCAGGCCGGCGTCCACCAGGTCGGCGTCGGCCACCACCCCCTCCCGGAGGCAGGCCACGGCCTCATTGACCAGGCGCAGCATCAGCCGGTCCCGGATCGCCTCCAGGGAGAGGGTCTGGGCGGGCTGGGCCTCGGCGCGCAGGTCGGGGGCCACCGGCCGCCCCCCC
>WFXX01000022.1 GCA_015490395.1 Gammaproteobacteria bacterium
AGGCCGATGGACGGGTCTCGGGAAGGCAGGCGGGGCGGGCCGGATCCGGCGGCGGTGCTCCCCCGGGCGGGGATCCGGGTGGGGACCTCCGGCTGGTCCTATCCCCACTGGCGGGGGGTGTTCTATCCGCCGGAGCTGCCCCCCTCCCGGTGGCTGGCCTACTATCAGTGCCGGCTGGACACCGTGGAGCTCAACAACTCCTTCTACCGGCTCCCGGAGCGGTCCACCTTCGCTGCCTGGGGGCGGGAGGCCCCCGAGGGCTTCGCCTTCGCCGTCAAGGCCAGCCGCTACATCACCCACCTGAGGAAGCTGCGCGGGCCGCAGGCTCCCCTGCGCCGCCTCCTGGACCACGCCCGGGCCCTGGGGCCGCACCTCGGCCCCATCCTCTTCCAGCTCCCGCCCCGCTGGCGCTGCGACCTGCAGCGCCTCGAGGCCTTCCTGGAGGCCCTGCCCCGGGGGCTGGCCTGCGCCATGGAGTTCCGGGATCCGGACTGGTGGCGGGAAGAGGTCTACGCCCTGCTGCGCCGCCACGCCGTGGCCTGGTGCATCTTTGATCTGGCTGGGACCTGCTCGCCCCTGGAGCGCACCGCGCCCCTGGTCTACCTGCGCCTGCACGGGCCGGGCGGGCCCTACCAGGGTTGCTACGACAGGCGGGCCCTGGCCGCCTGGGCCCGGCGCATCCTGGCCTGGCGGGGCGAGGGCCGGCAGGTGTGGTGCTACTTCGACAACGACCAGGCCGGGCACGCGGTCCGCAACGCCCTGGACCTGCGCCGCCGCCTGGCCGAGGCCCTGGCCCGGTGAGCCCCCGGCCCCGATCGCTCAGCCCCGCCCGGCCGCCCGGCGGGGCCCCGGGGCCAGCCCCAACACCGGGGCCAGGAAGCGGCCGGTGTGGGAGGCGGGATGGGCGGCCACCTGCTCGGGGGTGCCGCAGGCCACCAGCCGCCCGCCCCCCTCGCCGCCCTCCGGGCCCAGATCGATCACCCAGTCGGCGCTCTTGATCACGTCCAGGTGATGCTCGATGACCACCAGGGTGTTGCCTTGGTCCCGCAAGCGCAGCAGCACCTCCAGGAGCTGGCGGATGTCGTGCAGGTGCAGCCCCGTGGTGGGCTCGTCCAGCACGTACAAGGTGCGCCCGGTGCTGCTGCGGGCCAGCTCCCGGGCCAGCTTCAGGCGCTGGGCCTCGCCCCCGGAGAGGGTGGTGGCGCTCTGGCCCAGCTTCAGGTAGCCCAGCCCCACGTCCCGCAGGGTCTCCAGGCGCGAGCGCACCGCAGGCACGGCGTGGAAGAAGGCCAGGGCCTCCTCCACGGTCATCTCCAGCACCTCGTGGATGCTGTGTCCCCGATAGCGGATCTCCAGGGTCTCGCGGTTGTAGCGTCGTCCCCCGCAGGCCTCGCAGGTGACGTAGACGTCGGGCAGGAAGTGCATCTCCACCCGGATCACCCCGTCGCCCTGGCAGGCCTCGCAGCGCCCGCCCTTGACGTTGAAGCTGAAGCGCCCCGGTCCGTAGCCCCGGGCGCGGGCCTCGGGGGTGGCGGCGAAGAGCTCCCGGATGGGGGTGAACAGCCCGGTGTAGGTGGCCGGGTTGGAGCGGGGGGTGCGCCCGATGGGGCTCTGGTCGATGGCCACCACCTTGTCCAGGTGCTCCAGGCCCCGGATCTCCCGGCAGGGGGCCGGGTCGGGGCCGCCACCGTGCAGGGCGCGGTGCGCATGCCGCAGCAGGGTCTCGGCCACCAGGGTGGACTTGCCCGAGCCGGAGACCCCGGTGACGCAGGTCAGCAGCCCCAGGGGGAAGTCGGCATCCAGCTCCCGGAGGTTGTTCCCCGTGGCCCCTCGCACCCGCAGCCAGGTCTCCCCCGGCGGGACGCGGCGCGCCGGCACCGGGATGGCCAGCTCCCCGCTGAGATAGCGCCCGGTGAGGGAGGCCGGGTTTCGGACGATCTCCTCCGGCGTGCCCTGGGCCACCACCCGCCCGCCGTGGATGCCAGCCCCAGGGCCCATGTCCACCACGTGGTCGGCGGCGCGGATGGCCGCCTCGTCGTGCTCCACCACCACCACCGTGTTGCCCAGGTCCCGCAGCCGGCGCAGGGTGCGCAACAGCCGCTCGTTGTCCCGGGGGTGCAGGCCGATGGAGGGCTCATCCAGCACGTACAGCACCCCCACCAGGGCGGCACCCATCTGGCTGGCCAGGCGGATGCGTTGGGCCTCGCCCCCGGAGAGGCTCTCGGCGCTGCGGTCCAGGCTCAGATAACCGAGGCCCACGTCGGCCAGGAAGCCCAGGCGCTGGCGGATCTCCTCCAGGATGGGGGCGGCGATCTCCGCCCGCTGGCCCTCCAGGCGGAGCCCCCGGAAGAAGGCCAGGGCCTCCCCGATGGGCAGGGCCGAGACCTCCGGCAGGGAGCGCCCCCCCACCAGGACGTGGCGGGCCTCCCGGCGCAGGCGGGCGCCGCTGCAGGCGGGGCAGGGGCGCTGGCCCAGGTAGCGGGCCAGCTCCTCGCGCACCGCGCTGGAGGTGGTCTCCCGGTAGCGGCGCTCCATGTTGGGGATCACCCCCTCGAAGGGGTGGCGCCGGCGCACCGTGCCCCGCTCGGTGAGGTAGTGGAACTCGATGGCCTCGCGCCCGCTGCCGTAGAGGATCACCTGCCGGATCCGCTCGGGCAGCTCCCGGAAGGGTGTCTCCAGGTCGAAGCCGTAGTGCCGGGCCAGGGCCCGCAGGAGCTGGAAGTAGTAAGCGTTACGTCGGTCCCAACCGCGCACCGCGCCGGCGGCCAGGCTCAGCTCGGGGTGGCGGACCACGCGCTCGGGATCGAAGAAGCGCTCCGTCCCCAGCCCGCCACAGGCGGGGCAGGCCCCGGCCGGGTTGTTGAAGGAGAAGAGCTTGGGTTCCAGGGCTTCCAGGGCGTAGCCGCACTCGGGGCAGGCGTAGCGGGCCGAGAGCACCAGCTCCCCCTCCTCCCCGGGCGGGGGGCCGTCCAGGCAGGCTACCCGTAGCACCCCCCCGGACAGGCGCAGGGCGGTCTCGATGGAGTCTGCCAGCCGCTGGGCCGCCTCCGGACGCACCCGCAGCCGGTCCACCACCGCCTCGATGCGATGGCGGCGGTGCTCCTCCAGGGCGGGGGCGGCGTCCAGCTCCACCAGCTCCCCGTCGATGCGCGCGCGCACGAAGCCGCCGCGGCGCAGCTCCTCGAGCACCTTGCTATAGGCCCCCTTGCGATCCTGTACAATGGGCGCCAGCAGCATCACCCGGGTCCCCTTTGGCAGGGCGAGGATCCGGTCCACCATCTGGCTCACCGTGCGGGCCTGGAGCGCGATGCCGTGCTCGGGGCAGCGGGGCTCGCCCACCCGCGCGTAGAGCAGCCGCAGGTAGTCGTGGACCTCCGTCACCGTGCCCACTGTGGAGCGTGGGTTGTGGGAGGCGGCGCGCTGCTCGATGGCGATGGCGGGCGAGAGCCCCTCGATGTGCTCCACATCCGGCTTGTCCATCACGGATAGGAACTGTCGGGCGTAGGCGGAGAGGGACTCCACGTAGCGGCGTTGGCCCTCGGCGTAGAGGGTGTCGAAGGCCAGGGAGGACTTGCCCGAGCCCGAGGGGCCGGTGATCACCACCAGCCGGTCCCGGGGCAGATCCAGGTCCACGCCGGCGAGGTTGTGCGTGCGGGCCCCGCGGATGCGGATGCGGTCCACCATGGGGATGCCTGGGGGTAGCGTGCGAGTGAAACGCTTAACTATACGCAGGAGGGAGCCCGTGAGGCAAAGGAGCCATGCGGGCAGCGGAATGACGGCGGCGGAGCGGCGGGCGGCCCTCTCCCTGGCGGCCATCTACGCCACCCGCATGCTGGGGCTGTTCATGATCCTGCCCGTCTTCGCCCTCTACGCCGAGCACCTGGAGGGCCAGACCCCTGTCCTGGTGGGGTTGGCCATCGGCATCTACGGCCTGACCCAGGCCCTGCTGCAGATCCCCTTTGGGATGCTCTCGGACCGCATCGGCCGCAAGCCGGTCATCACCGGGGGGCTGCTGCTCTTTGCCGCCGGTAGCGTGGTGGCGGCCCTGTCCCACACCATCTGGGGGGTGATCGCCGGGCGGGCCCTGCAGGGGGCAGGGGCGGTGGCCTCGGCCCTCATGGCCCTGGTGGCCGACCTGACCCGGGAGGAGCACCGCCTGCGGGCCATGGCCATCATCGGGGGCACCATCGGGCTGTCTTTTGCCCTGGCCTTGGTGCTGGGCCCCCTGGTGGATGCCTGGGTGGGGGTGCCAGGGATCTTCTGGCTCACCGCCGCTCTGGCCCTGGCGGGGGTGGTGGTGCTGCATCGCTGGGTGCCGCGGCCGGTCCGATCCCGGGTGCACCGGGACGCCGAGCCGGTGGCCGGGCAGTTCGGCGCCGTGCTGGGTCACCGGGAGCTGCTGCGCCTGGACCTGGGGGTCTTCGTGCTGCACCTGCTGCTGACGGCCTCCTTCGTGGCCGTGCCCCTGGCCCTGCGCGATCAGGTGGGCCTGGATCCCGGTCGCCACTGGCTGGTGTACTTGGGTGTGATGGTGGTGGCCTTGGCGGCCATGGTGCCCCTGGTGGTGCTGGCCGAGCGCCGCCGGATGAAGCCGGTCTTCGTGGGGGCGGTGGCCGCCCTGGCGGTGGCGGAGTTGCTGCTGGACCTGGCGCAGGCCAGCCTCTGGGGCATGGTAGGGGCGCTGATGGTCTTCTTCGTGGCCTTCAACGTCCTGGAGGCCACCCTACCCTCGTTGGTGGCCAAGTGGGCCGATCCCGACAAGAAGGGCACCGCCATGGGGGTCTACGCCAGCGCCCAGTTCCTGGGGGCCTTCGCCGGGGGGGTCCTGGGAGGCTGGCTGCACGGGGCCTTAGGGCTGGAGGCGGTGTTCCTGGCCTGCGCGGCCCTGGCGGCCGCCTGGCTCGTCGTGGCCGTCACCATGGCGCCGCCGCCAACCCTCTCCAGCCGGCTGCTGCCCGTGGTGGTGTCTGGCCGCGAGGAGGCCGAGGCCTTGGCGGCGCGCCTGCGTCAGGTGCCCGGGGTGGTGGAGGCGGTGGTGGTGGCCGAGGAGGGCGTGGCCTACCTCAAGGTGGACGCCCGCCGGCTGGACC
>WFXX01000023.1 GCA_015490395.1 Gammaproteobacteria bacterium
CTCTGGGACCCCGCGGTGGCGGTGATCACCACCGTGGGCCTGGACCACCAGCGCTGGCTGGGCCCGGACCGCGAGGCCATCGGCCGGGAGAAGGCGGGGATCCTCCGCCCCGGGGTGCCCCTGGTGGTGGGCGAGCCGGATCCCCCCCGTTCGGTGACGGAGGCCGCGGCCGCCCTGGGCTGCCCGATGCGCCGCCTGGGGCGAGACTTCCGGGCCGTGCCCCTGGGCCCGGGGCGCTGGCGCTGGGAGGGAGCGGGTCACCTGGAACTCCCTGCCCCGGGTCTGGCCGGCCCCCATCAGCTGGGTAACGCGACCGTGGCTCTGGAGGCCGCGACCCTGCTCCTGGGCCGCTCCCCCACCCCCGAGGAGGCCGCCGCCCTGGCCCGGGTGGACCTGCCGGGCCGCTTCCAGCGCCTGGACCGGGAGGGGCTGCGGCTGGTGGACGTGGCCCACAACCCCCACGCCGCCGCGGCCCTGGCCCGAGCTCTGGAGGCCTTGCCGCCGGCCCCCACGCGGGCGGTGCTGGCCATGCTGGAGGACAAGGACCCGGCGGGCGTGGCGGCGGCCCTGGGGGAGCGGGTGGCCTGCTGGCACCTGGCCCCTTTGCCCGGCCCGAGGGGCCTGGAGGCGGAGGCCCTGGAGGCCCGTCTGGTCCCGGTGGTCGGTGCGGGACGATGCCGCCGCCACCACTCCCTGGAGGAGGCCCTGGCTACCGCCCACGGGGAGGCGGGCTCCGCAGGGCGGGTGCTGGTGCTGGGCTCCTTCCTCACCGTGGAGACGGCCCTGCGTCGTCGCGCCCTATGGGGGGTCGGGGAGGGGACGTGAACGGTGGCCAGCAGGGCCGTCGTCCGCGCCGGGCCATGCTGGCCGGAGGGCTCGCGCTGGCGGCTCTGGCCCTGCTCCTGTTTCCTCTGCTCACCCAGCGGCCGCGGGAGGCCCCCGGCCGCCTACCGCAGGTGCCTTCCCCTCCGCAGGCGGCCGACCCGCCCCTGGATCTGGAGCCCTGGCGACGGGAGCTGGAGGCGGCCCGGAAGGCGGTGGGGGAGGAGCCTGCGCTGGAGGTGGAGACGCCGGTGGCCTGGACGGTGCAGCTGGGCAGCTTCCAGGACGTGGCCCGGGCCCGAGATCTGCTGGAACGGCTGCGTGCGCAGGGCTTGCCCGCCTATCTCGTCCAGGGTCAAGGGGGGGCGGCCCGCCTGCGGGTGGGGCCCTATCTTCGACGGGCGGAGGCCGAGGCCGTGGCCCACCGCCTGGCCGGGAAGCTGAAGGTGGATCCCCTGGTGATGCGTCATCTGCCAGGAACGGAGCGAGAAATCCTGTTAGAATAAATCTTTTCGCAGGGCTAGGCTGCCCCGCGGGAGGGATGGAGGCTGGCGTCGTGCCCCCGGGCTGGACCTGGGTGGATCTGCTGCTCTCGGTGGCGCTTACGGCTTCCGCCCTCGTCGGGCTGTGGCGGGGGCTGGTCCGGGAGCTGGTCTCTCTGCTGGCTTGGGTGGCGGCCTTCCTGCTGGCTTTGCGCTACGGTCCGACCCTGGCCGCGGCCCTGCCGGAGGCGGTGGCCCCTGAGGCCCTGCGTCGGGCCTTGGCCTTCCTCGCCGTGGGGCTGGGCGTGCTGGCCGCCGGGGCGGTGGGAGGACGCCTCCTGCGCCTGCTGGTCCGGGGCCTGGCCTTGGGGGGGCTGGACCGCTGGCTGGGCCTGCTCTTCGGAGCCCTGCGCGGGGCGGTGCTGGCCCTGGCCCTGGTGCACCTGGGCGGCTTGAGCCCCTTGGCGGAGGTGCCGGCCTGGCGCGGCTCGTGGTGGGTGGGCACGCTGCAGCCCTGGGTGCGGGAGCTGGCCGCCCGCCTACCGCCCGGGCCCTGGGGCAGGGCGCGGCCGGGCTGAGCCGGGAGGAGCGCGAGCATGTGCGGCATCATCGGCATCGTGGCCCGGGAGGCGGTCAACCAGGCCCTCTATGACGGGCTCACGGTGCTCCAGCACCGCGGGCAGGACGCGGCGGGCATCGTCACCTGCGAGGACGGCCGTCTCTACCTGCGCAAGGACAAGGGCCTGGTGCGGGACGTGTTCGAGCAGCATCACATGCTGATGCTGCGCGGCAACATGGGCATCGGCCACGTGCGCTACCCCACCGCGGGCCGGGACAGCTCCGCCGAGGCCCAGCCCTTCTACGTCAACTCCCCCTACGGCATCACCCTGGCCCACAACGGGAACCTGACCAACGCCGAGGAGCTCAAGCGGGAGCTCTTCGTGGAGGACCGGCGGCACATCAACACCGACTCGGACTCGGAGGTCCTCCTCAACGTCTTCGCCCACGAGCTCCAGCGCCTGGGCAAGCTGCGCATCGACGAGGACGACATCTTCCAGGCCGTGGCCGCCGTGCACCGCCGCTGCCGGGGGGCCTACGCCGCGGTGGCCATGATCACCGGCTACGGCATCGTGGGCTTCCGGGATCCACACGGCATCCGGCCCCTCGTCTTCGGCCGGCGGGAGACGCCCCGGGGCACCGAGTACATGATCGCCTCCGAGAGCGTGGCCCTGGACACCCTGGGCTTCCAGCGGGTGAGGGACCTGCTCCCCGGGGAGGCGGTGTTCATCCCCATGGAGGGCGGGATCCACACCCGGGTCTGCGCCGAGCATACCGAGCTGGCCCCCTGCATCTTCGAGTTCGTCTACCTGGCCCGGCCGGACTCCATCATCGACGAGGTCTCGGTCTACAAGGCCCGCCTGCGCATGGGCGAGCGCCTGGCCCGCAAGATCGAGCGGGCCTGGCCCGAGCAGGACATCGACGTGGTCATCCCCATCCCCGACACCAGCCGCACCGCGGCCCTGCAGATGGCCCACCGGCTGGGCCTGAAGTACCGGGAGGGCTTCATCAAGAACCGCTACATCGGGCGCACCTTCATCATGCCTGGCCAGCGCCTGCGCCGGAAGTCGGTGCGCCAGAAGCTCAACGCCATCGAGCTGGAGTTCAAGGGCAAGCACGTGCTCCTGGTGGACGACTCCATCGTGCGCGGCACCACCTCCCAGCAGATCATCCAGATGGCCCGGGAGGCGGGGGCGCGCAAGGTCTCCTTCGCCTCCGCCGCCCCGCCGGTGCGCCACCCCAACGTCTACGGCATCGACATGCCGGCGGCCGAGGAGCTGGTGGCCTACGGCCGGGACGAGGAGGAGGTGGCCCGCCTCATCGGCGCCGACCGGCTGATCTACCAGGACCTGGAGGACCTGGAGGAGGCGGTGCGCGCGGGCAATCCCGCCATCCGGCGCTTCGAGAACTCCGTCTTCACCGGGCGCTATCTCACCGGGGACGTGGACCGGCGCTATCTCGAGGAGCTGGCCCGGGAGCGCAACGACGCCGCCCGCACCCGGCGCGCGGCGGCGGGGGCCGCCGACGTCATCGACCTGCACAATGCCCGCTAGGCCTGGAGAGGCGGCATGAGGCGGCAGGAGCGGGGCTGGCGGACGCAGGCGGTGCACGCCGGCCGCCGGCGCACGGAGGAGGGGGAGCAGAGCGAGCCCATCTTCGCCACCGCCAGCTTCGCCTTCGCCTCCGCCGAGGAGGCGGCGGCCCGCTTCGCCGGCGAGCGCCCCGGCAACATCTACTCCCGCTTCACCAACCCCACGGTGCGGGTGCTGGAGGAGCGCCTGGCCGCGCTAGAGGGCGGGGAGCGGGCGGTGGCCTTTGGTTCGGGGATGGCGGCCATCCTGGCAGTGGGCATGGCCCTGCTGCGCCAGGGGGACCACGTGGTGGCCTCCCGGGGCCTCTTCGGCTCCACGGTGCTGCTGCTCGAGCGCATCCTGGGCCGCTTCGGGGTGGCCACCACCTTCGTGCCCCTGACGGACCTGGATGCCTGGCGGGCGGCCCTGCGCCCCGAGACCCGGCTCCTGTTCCTGGAGACGCCCTCCAACCCCCTGCTGGAGGTGGCGGACATCGCCGCCCTGGCCCACCTGGCCCACGAGGCCGGGGCCCTGCTGGCGGTGGACAACACCCTCTGCACCGCCGCCCTGCAGCGCCCCCTGGAGCTGGGGGCGGACCTGGTGGTGCTGTCCACCACCAAGTACGTGGACGGGCAAGGCCGGGCCGTGGGTGGGGCGGTGGTGGGCTCGGGCGAGCCCCTGGAGGCCGTCCACGGCTTCCTGCGCACCGCCGGCCCCTGCCTGAGCCCCTTCCACGCCTGGCTGCACCTCAAGGGCCTGGAGACCCTGGCCCTGCGCATGCGGGCCCACAGCGAGGGGGCGCTGGCCCTGGC
>WFXX01000024.1 GCA_015490395.1 Gammaproteobacteria bacterium
CCCCCGAGGGCGAGGAGCGCGGCCAGCGCGGCCAGGCCCAGGGCGGCGCCGGCCGCCCTTCGGGCCGACCCCGTCCCTCCCACGGCTAGCCCTCCAGGTAGGGAGCCAGCGCTGCCCCCAGCAAGCCCCGAGCCTCCAGCACCAGCTCGCAGACCTCCCGGGCGGCGCCCCGGCCGCCGGGGAGGGCGGTGCACCAGTGGGCCCGCTCCCGCACCAGGGGATGCGCGTCGGCCACGGCCACGGCCAGGCCCGCCCGGCGCATCACCGGCAGGTCCACCACGTCGTCGCCCACGTAGGCGGTCTGCTCCGGCCGCAGGTCCAGCTCCTCCAGCAGGGCCTGGTAGGCGGGGAGCTTGTCCCGGCAGCCCTGGTGCACATGCCGCACGCCCAAGCCCGCCATGCGGTGGGCGACGGCCTCGGAGACCCGGCCGCTGATGACGGCGATCCCCACGCCGGCCTCGAGGAGCATCTTCATGCCGTGGCCGTCCCGGGAGTGGAAGACCTTGTGCTCGTGCCCCCGCTCGTCCAGGTGCAGGCCGCCGTCGGTGAGCACCCCGTCGACGTCGAAGACCACCAGCCGCACGGCCCGAGCCCGGCGCAGGGCCTCCTCCCGGGAGCTGCTCACAGCACCCCCGCCCGCAGCAGGTCGTGCATGTTCAGGGCCCCGATGAGCCGGCCCTCGCCGTCGACCACCAGCAGCCCGTTGATGCGCGCGTCCTCCATGATGCGCAGGCCCTCGGCGGCGAGCAGGTCCGGGGGCACGGTGCGGCAGCCCCGGGTCATGAGCTCGGCCATGGGGGTCTCGTGCAGGTCCACCCGCCGGTCCATGGCCCGGCGCAGGTCCCCGTCGGTGAAGATGCCCAGCACCTTGCCGTCCCCGTCCACCACGGCGGTCATGCCCATGCCCTTGCGGGTGATCTCCACCAGGGCCTCGGCGAAGCTGGTCTCGGGCCCCACCCGGGGGACCTGGTCCCCGGTACGCATCACGTCGCGGATGTGCAGCAGCAGCCGGCGGCCCAGGCGGCCGCCGGGGTGGGAGCGGGCGAAGTCCTCGGCGGTGAAGCCCCGGGCCTCCAGGAGGGCCACGGCCAGGGCGTCCCCCATGGCCAGGGCGGCGGTGGTGCTGGCGGTGGGGGCCAGGCCCAGGGGGCAGGCCTCCTGCTCCACGCTGACGTCGATGTGGGCGTCGGCGGCCCGGGCCAGGCTGGAGCGGGGGTTGCCGGTGAGGGCCACCAGGGGAACCCCCAGGCGCTTGATGAGAGGCAGGATGGTGAGGATCTCCTCGGTCTCGCCCGAGTTGGAGAAGGCCAGGACCACGTCCTGGGGGGTGATCATCCCCAGGTCTCCGTGGCTGGCCTCGCCAGGGTGGACGAAGAAGGCGGGGCTGCCGGTGCTGGCCAGCGTGGCGGCCACCTTGCCGCCGATGTGGCCCGACTTGCCCATGCCCAGGACCACGATGCGGCCCCGGCAGGCCAGGAGCAGCTCGCAGGCGCGCACGAAGCCATCGTCCACGCGCCGGGCCAGGGCGGCCACGGCCCGGGCCTCGGTCTCGATCACCGCCCGACCCAGCTCCTGGAAACGCTGGCGCTGGTCCTGGCTGGGCGGGGGCGGGGTCACGCGGAGCTGGGGCACCTCCTTCCTCCCGGCTGGCCGCGCCCGAAGGGCGCAGAGCAGATCATGATACACGCCCGACCTCAGCCCAGCCCCCGCGAGGTGCCGGCGAGGGCATAGTCCAGGGCGATACCGGCGAAGACCGCCGCCCCTACCCAACCGTTGTGCACGAAGGCCCGGAAGCAGGCCTCGGGCTCGCGCCGGCGCACCAGCCACTGCTCATAGGCCATGAGGGCCGCGGCGACGGCCAGGCCGGCCCCGTAGGCCACCCCCAGGCCGGCCTGCAGCCCCGCCGCCGCCAGCAGGACCAGGAAGCCGGCCTGGAGCAGGCCCACCGCCAGGCGGTCCCAGTTCCCGAAGAGGATGGCCGTGGAGCGGACCCCGATGCGCAGGTCATCGGGGCGGTCCACCATGGCGTAGAAGGTGTCGTAGGCAGTGGACCAGAGCACGTTGGCCAGGAGCAGCGTCCAGGCCACCGGCGGGACGGCGCCCGTCTGGGCGGCGAAGGCCATGGGCACGGACCAGCCGAAGGCCAGGCCCAGCACCACCTGGGGCAGGTGGGTCCAGCGCTTGGTGAAGGGATAGACCACGGCCAGGGCCGCCGCCACGAAGGCGAGGAGCACCGTGAGGCGGTTGAGCTGCAGCACCAGCAGGAAGGCCAGGAGGCAGAGCACGACGAAGAGCGCCAGGGCCTCCCGGGGGCTCACCCGCCCGGCGGCCAGGGGGCGGTCCCGGGTGCGGGCCACGTAGGGGTCGAAGCGGCGGTCGGCGTAGTCGTTGATGACGCAGCCGGCCGAGCGCATGAGCACCACACCGGCCACGAAGACGGCCACGACGAAGGGATCCGGACGACCCTCGCCGGCGATCCACAGCGCCCAGAGGGTGGGCCAGAGCAGCAGCAGGATCCCGATGGGCCGGTGCAGGCGCATCAGGAGGGCGTACTGGCGCAGCCGCTCCCTCAGGCCGGCGGCCGTCACGCGCTCCCCTCCTTGGCCTTCCTTCCGGACTCCGCCAGGGGCGGCAAGAAGACCTCCGTCACCAGCAAGGGGCAGCCCGCTAGCAGCAGGAGGGAGCGCCTCCCCCAGAGGCCGGGGCCCACCGGCGCGACCTCCACCGCCAGCCGCCGGACCTGACCCCGTCCGCCCCGCTGGAAGAGGCGGCTGCCCAGAGGCCGCTCCCCGAGGCGGGCCAGCACGCCACGCCCGGCCCGCCATGTGGCCCGGGGGATGACGGTGCGGGCCCGCACCCAAGCCTGCCCGCCGCAGAGGAGCTCCACCTCCCGAACCCAGGCCAGGCGCCCCGGGGGCAGGCCCAACCGGCGCCGCTCCTCGGGGCGGGGGCGTGCCCAGCCTTGGGCCAGCAGGCGCACCCGCAGGCCGGCCGGGCAGAGGCGACGCAGCCGTCTGGTGAGGGAGGCCCCGTCGGCCAGCCAAGGGCGCATCCCGGCCGGCACCGCCTCCGGCCCCCAGCGGCGCAGCGGCCGCCAGGCCAGCCTGCCGGTCCCAGCTCCGCCGCTACCGTCCATCCCCTCCTGCTCCGTCTCAGCCTGCCCGGCCCCATACCGGCCCCTCGCCCAGCCAGCGCCGCATCAGGGCCTCCGCCGCCTCCGGGGCGTGCCCCTCTAGCCAGGCCGCCGCCTCCGCCACGCGGGGCAGGAGGTCACCGTCGCGGCGCAGGTCCGCGGCCCGCAGCTGCAGCAGCCCGCTCTGGCGGGTGCCCAGGAGCTCGCCGGGGCCACGCAGCTCCAGGTCCCGGCGGGCCACCTCGAAGCCGTCGCAAGTGGCCCGCATCACCGCCAGCCGCTCCCGGGCGGTGGGCGAGAGAGGAGGATGGTACAGCAGCACGCAGACGGAGCGCTCGCTGCCGCGCCCCACCCGACCGCGGAGCTGGTGGAGCTGGGCCAGGCCCAGGCGCTCGGCGTTGTCGATGACCATGAGGCTGGCCCGGGGCACGTCCACCCCCACCTCGATGACGGTGGTGGCCACGAGCAGATCCAGCCCACCCTCGCGGAAGGCGGCCATCGCCGCCTCCTTCTCGGCAGCCCGCATCCTCCCGTGCACCAGGCCCACGCGGAGCTCGGGCAGGGCCTCCCGCAGCCGGCGGGCGGTCTCCTCGGCGGCCTGGCAGGCGCCCTCGCCCCCGGGGTCCTCCGGCTCCTCGATGAGGGGGCAGACCCAGTAGGCCTGGCGCCCCTCGGCGCAGGCCCGGCGAATGCGCTCCACCACCTCCCCCCGCCGGGTGTCGGGCACGGCCACCGTCTCCACCGGCCGGCGCCCAGGGGGCAGCTCGTCGATGACCGAGCAATCCAGGTCCGCGTAGACGGTCATGGCGAGGGTGCGGGGAATGGGCGTGGCCGTCATCACCAGCTGGTGCGGATGCCGCCCCTCCCGGGCCCCCTTGGCCCAGAGGGCCAGGCGCTGGACCACGCCGAAGCGGTGCTGCTCGTCGATGATCACCAGGGCCAGGTCCCGGAAGCGCACCGCCTCCTGGAACAGGGCGTGGGTGCCCACGGCCACGGGAAGGGAGCCGTCCGCCAGCCCCTGCAGGGTGCGCCGCCGCTCGGCGGTACCGCAGCGACCGGTGAGGCCCACTACCGCCACCCCGAGGGGCTCCAGCCAGGCTCGAAGATGGCGCAGGTGCTGCTCGGCCAGGAGCTCGGTGGGGACCATGAAGGCGGCCTGGCGGCCGGCCTCCACCGCACGCAGGGCGGCGGCGGCGGCCACCACCGTCTTGCCGGAGCCCACGTCCCCCTGCACCAGGCGGAGCATGGGGCGGGACCCGGCCAGGTCCGCCTCGATCTCGGCCAGCACCCGTTCCTGGGCCCTGGTCAGCCGGAAGGGCAGGCGCTCCAGGAAGGCCCGCATCAGGTGCCCGTCGCCACGCAGCGCCGGGGCGCGGTGGCGGCGCACCCCGGCCCGCAGGCGACGCAGGCCCAGGCGGTGGGCCAGCAGCTCCTCGAAGGCCAGCCGGCGCAAGGCGGGGTGGCGGAGCTCCTGGATGGCACTTACGTCCTCCCCGGGAGGCGGGCGGTGGAGCAGCCGCAGCGCCTCCTCCAGGCCGGGCAGGCCCAGGCGAGCCTCCAGCTCCGGAGGCAGGGCCCAGGCCCTGCCCCGGCCCTCGGCCTCGAACCGCTCCAGGGCGGTCAGCACCAGACGCCGGAGCACCGCCTGGGGCAGGCCCTCGGTGGTGGGATAGACGGGCGTGAGGGCCCCCTCGGGGCGGGCCTCCTCGCCGGAGCGCAGGAAG
>WFXX01000025.1 GCA_015490395.1 Gammaproteobacteria bacterium
AGGGCTGGGAGGGGGACCGCGGGGCCCAGGGTGACCAGGGCCTCCACGGCGAAGAGTTCCACGCGGCGGTTGCGCCGCCGTCCCTCCGGCGTCCAGGAGATGTCCTGGGGCCGGAGCTCCCCCAGGGGGCGCACCACCAGCAACCCGGGGGGCAGGCCTTGCTCCGCCAAGAAGTCCCGCACCGCCTCGGCCCGGCGCCGGGCCAAGGCCTCGTTGTAGGCGACGCTGGCCCGGGCGTCGGCATGGCCCACCACCAGCACGCGGCGTAGCCGGGGCCGGCCGCGTAGCCAGGCCGCGGCCCGTTCCAGGGTCGACCGGGCGGTGGTGTCCAGCCGGTGGCTGTCGGTGGGGAAGTAGACCCGGGCCAGGGGCACGAAGCGCAGACTGCCGCAGGCCAGGCGCGCCGTGCCCAGGAGCGCCAGGGTCCGGTCCACCTCGGCGCAGCCCGGCCAGGGCGGCCCGGCGGCGGCTGGCGCCGCCATGGCGCAGGCCAGCAGGACTGCGATCGCCGCGCCCCAGGGAGGACGGGGCCGGAGGAGACCGCGATGCGATCGATGCGTGGTGGCCATGGATGCGGCAGGGATCCTTCCCAGCGTATCGGCCGCAGGGGTCTTTCCCTGATGCCCCGGTCTGATGCCCCGGTGCGGTGAAGGCATGGGCTAAGATGGCCCCTTCAGCTTGGCAGTGGGCGAGGCGAGGGCAGATGCGGGCGGCAAGGATCCCGGGCGGTGGCGTGCAGGCGGTGCGCTGGGAAGGCGGCCCGGAAGGTCGGTTGCTCCTCCTGGACCAGCGGCTGCTGCCCGTCCGCTTCCGGGAGCTGGCCCTGGAGGAGGCCGGGGCGGTGGCCGAGGCCATCCGCACCATGGTGGTGCGGGGGGCCCCGGCCATCGGCATCGCCGCGGCCTACGGGGCGGTGCTGGCCGCCCGGGAGGCCCGGGACCGGGCCGGGGGCCGCTGGCGGGAGGCCGCGGCCCCGGCCCTGGAGCGCCTGGCCGGGGCCCGACCCACGGCGGTGAACCTCTTCTGGGCGCTGGAGCGCATGGGGCGGGCCATGGACCGGGCCGCCGCGGCGGGCGGGGATCCGGTGCCCGCCCTCCTGGAGGAGGCCCGCCGCATCCACGCCGAGGACCTGGAGGCCAACCGCCGTATGGGGGCCCTGGGGGCGGCCCTCCTGGAGCGTCCCGGGGCGGTGCTCACCCACTGCAATGCGGGGGCCCTGGCCACCGGCGGCTACGGCACCGCCCTGGGGGTGGTGCGCGCCGGCCACGCCGCCGGGCGCATCACCCGGGTTTACGCGAACGAGACCCGCCCCTGGCTGCAGGGGGCGCGCCTGACGGCCTGGGAGCTGGCCCGGGAGGGCATCCCCGTGACGGTCCTGGTGGAGGGGGCCGCCGCCTCCCTGCTGCGCAGCGGCCGGGTGACCTGGGTCATCGTGGGGGCGGACCGCATCGCTGCCAACGGGGACGTCGCCAACAAGGTAGGCACCTACGGGCTGGCCGTGCTGGCCCGGCGGCACGGCGTGGGCTTCATGGTGGTGGCCCCTACCGCGACCATCGACCCGCAGACCCCCGACGGCGCCGGCATCCCCATCGAGGAGCGGGACCCGGCCGAGGTGCTCGGCTGCGCGGGCGCCCGCTTGGCCCCCGAGGGGGTGGAGGCCTGGAACCCGGCCTTCGACGTCACTCCCGCCCACCTGGTGGACGCCCTGGTCACCGAGCGCGGCGTGCTGCGCCGCCCGGATCGGGAGGGCATCCGGCGCTTGCTCGCCGCTGTCCCGGGGAACGGCCGGCTCCTGTGCTAAAATTAACACTTTTTCGTGGTGCGGCGCCTGCGAGCGCCGAGCGGCCGCCGGATGAGGAGCCGGGGGGATGAGCGAGTTCGCCAAGGAGATCCTGCCCGTCACCATCGAGGACGAGATGCGTACTTCCTACATGGAGTACGCGATGAGCGTCATCGTGGGGCGGGCATTGCCCGACGTGCGCGACGGGCTCAAGCCGGTGCACCGGCGGGTCCTCTACGCCATGCACGAGCTGGGCAACGACTGGAACAGGCCCTACAAGAAGTCCGCCCGCGTGGTGGGGGACGTCATCGGCAAGTACCACCCCCACGGGGATGCTGCCGTCTACGACACCATCGTGCGCATGGCCCAGCCCTTCTCCATGCGCTATCCCCTCGTCGATGGGCAGGGCAACTTCGGTTCCATTGACGGCGACGCCCCCGCGGCCATGCGCTACACCGAGGTGCGCATGAGCCGCATCGCCCACGAGCTCCTGGCTGACATCGACAAGGAGACCGTGGACTTCGTCCCCAACTATGACGAGACCGAGCAGGAGCCGTCGGTGCTTCCGGCCCGCCTGCCTAACTTGCTGGTCAACGGGGCCGCGGGCATCGCGGTGGGCCTGGCCACCAACATTCCCCCCCACAACCTGGGCGAGGTGGTGGATGCCTGCCTGGCCCTCATCGACGACCCGGATATCTCTGTGGAGGGCCTGATGCGCCACCTCCCCGGGCCGGACTTTCCCACCGCGGGCATCATCCACGGCGCCCAGGGCATCCGGGAGGCCTACCGCACCGGGCGGGGGCGCATCTACGTGCGGGCGCGTAGCCACGTCGAGGGCGACCCGGACAAGGGCCGCCAGGCCATCGTGGTCACCGAGCTGCCCTATCAGGTGAACAAGGCCCACCTGCTGGAGAAGATCGCTTCCCTGGTGCGGGAGAGGCGCCTGGAGGGCATCGCCGAGCTGCGGGACGAGTCGGACAAGGAAGGCCTGCGGGTGGTCATCGAGCTCAAGCGGGGCGAGGTCCCCGAGGTGGTGCTGAACAACCTCTACCAGCACACTCAGCTCGAGAGCGTCTTCGGCATCAACATGGTGGCGCTGGCCGAGGGCCGCCCCCGGCTGCTCAACCTCAAGGAGCTGCTGCGGGCCTTCATCCGCCACCGCCAGGAGGTGGTCACCCGGCGCACGGTCTTCGAGCTGCGCAAGGCCCGCGAGCGGGCCCACCTGCTGGAAGGGTTGGCGGTGGCCCTGGCCAGCATCGACGAGGTCATCGCCCTGATCAAGGCCGCGGCCGGCCCGGCAGAGGCCAAGGCGGCCCTGATGGCCCGGCCCTGGCCCCCGGGGGTGGTCACCGAGATGCTGGCCCGCGCCGGGGCCGAGGCCTCGCGGCCCGAGGGGCTGGAGCCGGGCCTGGGGCTGGGCCCGGAGGGCTACCGCCTCAGCGAGGCCCAGGCCCAGGCCATCCTGGACATGCGCCTGCACCGCCTCACCGCCTTGGAGCAGGACAAGATCCTCAAGGAGTACGGCGAGCTTCTCGAGCGCATCGCCGGGCTGCTGGAGATCCTGGCCCGCCCGGAGCGCCTGATGGAGGTCATCCGGGAGGAGCTGGCGCAGCTCAAGGCGCAGTTCGGCGACGCGCGGCGCACCGAGATCGTGGACCGGCGCGAGGCGCTGCGCCCGGAGGATCTGATCACCGAGGAGGGCATGGTGGTCACCCTCTCCCACGCCGGCTACGTCAAGGCCCAGCCCGTGGCCGAGTATCGCACCCAACGCCGAGGCGGGCGTGGCAAGTCCGCGCTCACCACCAAGGAGGCCGACTTCGTGGAGCGGCTCTTCGTGGCCAACAGCCACGATACCTTGCTGTGCTTCTCGGACCGCGGGCGGGTGTACTGGAAGAGGGTCTACGAACTTCCCGTGGCTGGGCGCGGGGCGCGCGGGCGGCCCATCGTCAACCTCCTGCCCCTGGAGGAGGGCGAGCGCATCACCGCCCTGCTGCCGGTGCGCTCCTTTGATGAGGGGGGCTACGTGCTCATGGCCACCGCGGCTGGGACGGTGAAGAAGACCCCCCTGGAGGCCTTCGCCCGCC
>WFXX01000026.1 GCA_015490395.1 Gammaproteobacteria bacterium
GCGCCCCTGTTCCGCCGCCGCTACGGCCTGGACGGGCCGCCCAACTTCGAGGGCCGCTGGCACCTGGCGGTGAAGGTGGGCCTGGCCCGCCTGGAGACCGAGACCGGCCTGCCCCGGGAGCGGCTGCTGGCCCGGCTGGGCGAGGCCCGCCGGCGGCTGGCCGAGGCCCGGCGCCACCGCCCGCAGCCGGCCCGGGACGGCAAGCGCCTCACGGCCTGGAACGCCCTGGCCGTCCTGGGGCTGGCCCGGGCCGGGCGGCTGCTGGAGGAGCCGGCCTGGGTGGAGGCGGCCGAGGCCCTGGCGGGCTTCCTGCATCGTCACCTGTGGCGGGAGGTCCGGCTGCTGGCCGTCCATCACGAGGGCCGCTCCCGCCTCCCGGGGCTCCTGGAGGACCACGCCTTCCTTCTGGAGGCCCTGCTGGAGCTGCTCCGGGCCCGCTGGCGGGAGGCGCATCTGGCCTGGGCCCGGGAGCTGGCCGAGACCCTGCTGGAGCGCTTCGCCGCCCCGAGGGGCGGCTTCTTCCAGACCCCGGAGGGCCACGAGGACCTGCTGCTGCGGCCCCTGCCCCTGGCCGACGAGGCCCTGCCCTCCGGCAACGCCGCCGCCGCCCGAGGGCTCGCCGCCCTGGGCCATCTCCTGGGCGAGGCACGCTACCTGCGGGCGGCCGAAGGGGTGCTGCGGGCCGCCTGGCGGGCCCTGGAGGAGCACCCGGAGGAGCACCCCGGGCTGCTCCTGGCCCTCCAAGGGCTCCTGGAGCCGCCCCGCCTCCTCCTGCTCCAGGGCGAGGGCCCGGAGCATGACCGCCTGGCCGCCCGCCTGGCCGCCCGGGAGCGACCCGGTGAGCTGGCCTTCGCCCTGCCCCTGGGCGCCCGCCTCCCGGGCCTTCCAGCGGAGCCCCTGCCGCCCGGCCGCCCTCCCCGGCTGCTGCGCTGCGAGGCAGGGCGCTGCCTGCCGCCTCTGGAGGGCGCCGAGCTGGAGGCCTTCCTGGAGGAGCCGGGCGCCTAGCCTAGGAGCGCGGGCCCGGTACCCCTGCGCCCGCCGCGCCCGTCTCCTCCCGCGACGGGGGGACGACTCCGCCGCCGGCCCGCAGGCTGCGCAGCCTGGCCTCCTCCCAGCTCCGCAGGAGGACCTCCCCCAGGTCGGCGCCGGAGCCCTTCTTTCTGGATAGCTGCTTGAGGGTCCGCACCAGATCACCCTGCCCCTCCTGCTCGCATGCCGCCTCGAGACCCCGGAGCAGCCTGTCGCACTCCGCGAGGAAGGGCCCCACCCACGGCGGAGGCGCCTCCCGCTCCAGCAGGGGCCCGAGCTCGAAACGCAACCCTTGCAGCCGCATCGAGGGCAGATTCTCCCAGGGGCCCCGGCCCCATGGGACGTAGCAGTAGGCCCCACAGGCGGTGCAGACGTAATCGGGCTCCCCGCCCCGGACCAGGCAGCCCCACCACACCGCCTCGTCCCGCTCCATGGCCGCCCGCAGGTCGGGACGATCCAAGTCCACGTAGCCGAGGAGCACCTCGGCCACCGGGCCGCCTCCGCACTCCGGGCAGCGCCCGGGCCTGTCGTCCACCCAATGATGGGGCCGGAGCTTCCGGCCGAGCCACGCCTCCCACTCCGTCTCCGCAGCCTCCTCCTGCCGTTCCTCCGCCGCAGGCGAGGCCTCCTCCCGCCCCAGCTCCTCCCGGCCCTCATGGGTCCGGCGGCGGGCCTGCCGCCAGCGTCGCCACCACCGCCACATGGCACGCACCTCCTCGTCAGTGGATGGATCCCGGCTCACCCTGACCGCGGGGCGTAGAAAAAGGCGCCGCCTCCTCCGTCTCGTCCCACCAGCTGCTGCCAAAATCCAGATTGAACCAGCAGGAAGGCCGGCGGGGTGCCGACCGCCCCGCGGGCCTCCCCGGACAGGCGGGGCGGGCCCGGCGTCCGGGGCAACCGGGGGCGAGTGGGGCGCCCCCCCGGAAGGGGCGGGCCCGCCACACCAGCAGCCAGTCCATGGCATCCAGCTCCTCCCAGGCCGCCCACCGGGCCCAGCAGCGGGCCTGGCTCAGGAGCCGCCGCACCGGCAGGACCGCCCCCCGCCGCCGGAGGCGCCGCCCCCGGTTCCGGCGAGGGCGGCCACAGGCGCCCCGCCTGCCCTTGGCACCGCCCTTGCCCTTTTTCATCCTGGTGCACCTCCTCCCCGGCCCATCCGCCGGGCACGAAAAAGGCCGCCTCGCGGCGGCCTCTCTCCATCACCCGTCCCCACCTCCGGGCCGGCCCCATCCGGCCCTTCGGCAAACAAAAAGCCCCTTTTGCGCCGTTGAGGCGCTAAACGGGGCTCTGATGGGCAGAAAGCATAGCTCAAAGGCCGCGCGCCTGCAAGGCGGAGACGGGGCCTCTGCTAGACTGCCCCACCATGAGGTGGCGTTGGTCCCCGGGGCTCCTCTTCCTCCTCGGCTGCCTGCCCGGCCTCCTCCCGGCGCCGGCCGCCTCGGCCGGCGCCCCGGCCTGGGGCGACGGCGGCCGGCTCCCCGGGCCGGTGGCCGGGGCGGCCGCCGCGGTGGCGGAGCTGGGCGGGGGGCGAGCCGCCCTCTACGTGGCCGGCGGGGTGGACGGGCGGCGCTTCCTGCGGCGCACCGCCTGGGCCCCCCTGGGGCCGGACGGGCGGCCCGGCCCCTGGCGGGAGGGGCCGCCCCTGGGCGAGCCCAGGGGCTTCCTGGGTCTGGCGGTGCTGGACGGCTGGCTCTATGCGGTGGGCGGCGCCCACGGCCCCGCCGGGAGCCGGCTGCTGGCCTCGGTGGAGCGGGCCCCCATCGGGCCGGACGGGAGCCTGGGGCCCTGGGAGCCACTGCCCCGGGACCTGAACCTGCCCCGCCGCTGCGCCGAGACGGCGGCCGCCGCAGGTAGGCTCTACGTGGCCGGGGGCTTCGGGGGCACCCTGCTGGACAGCGTGGAGGTCCTGGCCCCGGCGGGGACCGGCATCCCGGGCCCCTGGCGGCTGCTGACGGAGCGGCTGCTGCAGCCCCGCTACATCCACGCCTTGGTGGCCCACCGGGGCCGCCTCTACGCCCTGGGCGGGCACCTGCCCGGCGAGGGCCGGGGCAGCGCGGCGGTGAGCTGGACCCCGGCCACCGCCTCGCCCCGCTGGCGGGAGGGCCCTCCCCTGGGGCGGGCCCGCTACGGCCTGGCAGGGGCGGCGGCCTCGGGCTGGCTCTACGCCCTGGGGGGGCTGGCCGGGGCCGCCTACCTGCGCAGCGTGGAGGCCAGCCCCCTGGGGCCGGACGGGCGGCCCGGCCCCTGGCGGGAGGCCGCGCCCCTGCCGGTGCCCCTGGCCCAGGCGGCCGCGGCCTCTTGGCGGCGCTGGATCTACCTCGCCGGCGGCACCGGCCCGGAGGGCTACCACGCCCAGGTGCTCTATGCCGAGGTGACGGCCGACGGGGGCCTGCGCCTGCCCCGCGGGGCCCAGCCGGCGGCACCCGAGCCCGTGGCGGCGGCCCGGGCGCTGCGGGAGGGGCAGGTGGTGGAGGTGCTCCAGGCAGGGCCCTACAGCTATCTCCGCCTGCGAGGGCCGGAGGGCGAGGAGTGGGTGGCCACCAGCCGGCAGGACTTCCGGGCGGGGGAGCGGCTGCGCTACGGCGAGGGGATCCTGATGGAGGGCTTCGCCAGCCCCAGCCTGGGCCACCGCTTCCCGCGCATCCGCTTCACCGGCCGGGTAG